>CBKWFZ010000101.1:0-8735 GCA_966673785.1 uncultured bacterium | reverse complement strand
CAGTACGTTGACTGGCTTGCAATAAAACGGAAGTATGACCCGGATAACATGTTCTCGTCGGATCTCGCGCGGCGGATCGGACTTGTCACCGCCTGATTACTTCTGCTTTTTTGATTTCGATCCGGCTTTTTTCTTTTCCTGGAGCGACTCCTCAACCCGTTGTTCAAGTTCTGCATACCACGCTTCACCGTATTTTCGAATCAGTGGATCTTTCAGGAATTTATATACCGGCACCTGTAGTTCCTTACCGAGCGCGCACGCAGGCGAGCAGATGTGCCATTTGTGGTAGTTGAGAGCTTCGAAGTTCTTCTTCGACGTGATGCGGATCGGATATAAATGGCATGATATCGGTTTTTTCCACGAGATCTTTCCATCCAGATACGCCTGCTCGATGCCGCATTTCAGCACGCCCTTTTTATCGTAAATCGCGTACACGCATTCGCGCCCTCCAATGACGGGTGTGCACAGCTCACCTTCGTCGTCCACCGTGTGCGTACCTTGCTTTTCGATTTCACGGATACCTTCGGGAGAGAGATACGGCCGAACGTGCGGATATATCTCTTCCAGGATGGCTAGTTCGTTTTCTTCCAGTGGAGCTCCAAAATCTCCTTCGACGCAACACGCGCCTTTACACTTGTCAAGGTTGCATACAAACTCCTTGTCGCGGACATCGTCAGAAACAAGTACTTCACCGACTTTGATCATTTCGCTGGCGTTTCATTTGAATATTTTCGCAATTTACCTCAATTCATCGCCAAACTTTCCCGTTGATTTGATTTTTTCTTGCCGATATTTTGTTACTATTTCGTTCAGGGCATTTTGTCCTTCCGACGCAAGTCTCAAATACACGTTAGCAGGCAATTGAAAACAAAAATTCACCAAACGGCGCCACCGGTTTCGACGTGATTTTTTATTCTCGCCTGAACACGGTATTCGCTGCGGGATGTTTTAATTTACGGCTTGAATGACTATGACTGATTATCTGGATTCGCTGAACGAGCCCCAGCGCGAAGGGGTGATAAATACCGAGGGACCCTGTATGCTAATAGCCGGTGCGGGATCCGGAAAGACCCGCGTGCTGACCTTCCGCATCGCTAATCTGATTTCGAAAGGGGTTGACCCATTCAGCATCATGGCCCTGACATTTACGAATAAGGCCGCCAAAGAAATGCGCGAGCGCATTGAAAAAGTGGTCGGACACGATGCGAGAAACCTTTGGATGGGAACATTTCACTCGGTGTTTTCGCGCATCCTGCGGGCCGAAGCCGCTCATCTTGGATATCCCAGCAACTTCACCATTTACGATACTGATGATTCCAAAACGCTGATCAGGAATATCGTCAAGGAAATGGGACTTGACGATACGGTTTACAAAGCGTCGACCGTGTACAACCGGATTTCCGCTGCAAAAAACCGGCTGATTGGCTGGCAACAATATCTTTCAAACAGCGAACTGATGACGGAAGATGCCGCGAATATGCGGCCGGAGATCGGAAGAATTTTCAGAACCTATTCGCAACGCTGCTTCAAGGCGGGCGCGATGGATTTTGACGACCTGCTGTTCAATACGGACAAATTGTTCAGGGAACACCTGGAAGTGCTGAATAAGTATCAGCACCGCATTCAGTACGTCCTGGTGGACGAGTTTCAGGATACGAACCTGTGCCAGTACTATATTATTCGCAAACTTGCTTCAGTCAGACAAAATGTTTGCGTAGTGGGTGACGACGCGCAAAGCATTTACGCGTTCCGTGGAGCAGATATCACCAACATCCTTAATTTCGAACGCGACTACCCTGATCTGCGGATCATCAAACTTGAGCAGAACTACCGTTCGACACAAAACATCGTCAATGCCGCGAATTCAGTGATCAAGAAGAACCGCGCGCAACTGCCGAAGAACGTATGGACGGCAAATGAGGACGGCAATCTTATTGAACTCATCAAGGCGGTTTCCGATAACGAGGAAGGCCGGCTTGTCGCGACATCGATCTTCCAGGAGAAGATGCAACATCAGTTGAAGTTCAGCGATTTCGCCGTATTGTACAGAACCAACAGTCAGTCGCGCGCAATAGAGGAAGCGTTGCGACGCATGAATGTCAAGTATAAGGTGATCGGGGGCCTGTCGTTCTATCAACGAAAGGAAATCAAAGACCTGCTTGCATACCTGCGATACACGCTGAATCAGCAGGACGAGGCGTCATTCCGGCGTATCATCAATTTGCCGAAGCGTGGAATCGGCGACACCACCGTCGACAAAGTGATTGTCGCCGCCAACGATCATGCGATAAGCATCTGGGAAGTGCTGCAGAATGCCGGCACGTTCATCGGAGGCCGCGCGGGGTCCGCGATAAGCGACTTCGTAACCATGATCAGCAGATTTCAGGTCGAGACTCAACGGAAAGACGCATACGAGGCGGCATTTGAAATCGCAAAAGGCTCGGGTCTGCTCAAAGACCTTTACGAAGACAAAACCGTAGAGGGGCTGAGCCGCTATGAAAACGTTCAGGAACTTCTGAACGCGATCAAGGAATTTGTTGATGATCCCGAACGTGAGGATAAATCACTGGGTTCTTTCCTTCAGGAAGTATCACTGGTAACAGGGCAGGATGAAGACAAAGACAAAGATCCTGATAAGGTGACGTTGATGACGATTCACATGGCAAAGGGACTGGAGTTCCGGTATGTGTACATGGTCGGAATGGAAGAAGACCTCTTCCCGTCGCAAATGATGCTCAGCAGTCGCGCCGACCTCGAAGAGGAACGCCGGTTGTTCTACGTAGCGATTACCAGAGCGCAAAAGAAGTTGTTTCTTTCCTATGCGTTGACGCGCTACCGTTTCGGAAGACTGAAGAACTGCGAACCGAGCCGTTTCCTGGACGACATCGATCAGGGCTATATCAAGGTGAGCACGAAGTTCGGCGGCATGGAGTCGACTCCGCAGGCATCAGGCAACTATGCGCGGAACCTCGTGAACGGAATCAAGCGTACGATCTCCTCGACGCCGGTAAATAAGCCTGCTGCAGCCGCACCAGCATACAAACCGCCGGTTGATTTCAGGCCCAGCGATACCTCCGGGCTGAAAGAGGGCATGGAGGTGGAGCACCCGAAGTTCGGATTTGGCAAAGTGGTACAGATGGACGTCAGCGGCGCCGACAGAAAGGCAAAAATCGCGTTTTCGGGCGTCGGGGAAAAAACCCTGTTACTGAGCTTCGCCAAGCTTCGGATCGTCCGCTAAGCGACATATTAATTTTTAATTTGAATAATTAACCGCTATTTTGCGTTCTTAATCATAAGTGGTTACCCAAACCCCCTTAATTGCCACCCTTCTATTGATGGCAACCGTTTTTTATACAGGAACCGAGGGTAGCAGACAATGACACAAACGCGTTTACGATTTATTTCAACCCCATGATTGGAGAATACAATAGCCAAAGGCCGAATATCATCCTGAAGGAATATGGCCGAAATGTTCAAAAGCTGGTGGAGTTCATCCGCAATACACCAGACAAGGAGAAACGTACCGAGTTGGCATACACACTGATTGAGCTGATCAAACAGCTCACGCCAAGCATTAAAGAGCAGGGCGACGATCCCCAGCGCATTTGGGACGACCTGTACATCATCGCTGACTTCAACCTTGATATTAACAATCCATATCCGGTGCCTGAACGCGAGATCCTTTTCAAGAAGCCGATGCGCATGGACTACCCGCAAAGTGATGTGCGTTTTAAGCACTATGGTAAGAACATTGAGAAGCTGGTGAAGGAGGCGTTGAAGAAAGAAGATCCGCAGGAACGTGAAGATGCGATTATCTATCTCGGCAAACTAATGAAGACATTTTATGGAAACTGGAACAAGGAAACCCTTGACGATTCCGTGATCCTGAAAGACATCCAGGCAATGTCGGGTGGCGCACTAAACATGACCATCGATAAAGTACGCGAAGACAATTTGTTCGAGAAGTTGTACAAGGAAAGAAAGAAGACGCGGACGCAACAAGGCGGAGGGCATCAGGGCGGCCAGCGGCATCAGGGTGGCGGACACCGTCCTTTTAACAAAAACAAAGGCAACAACTTCCGCAGAAGACGCGACCAATAAACTTTTTCTGACCAGCAATATCATTCACCGCCGTCCGTCGAGGCATCGGCAGGAAAGCCATTTCTAATTTTTTATAATCGATATTTTTTTTGATTTTACCGGAATAACCGTCCTGTTTTACGATGAGCATTTTTAAGATCAAAGGCGGAAAGAAGCTGAAAGGCGAAATAATTCCGCAGGGCGCAAAGAACGAAGCGCTGCAGATCATCAGCGCCACGCTACTCTCCCCTGAGCCTGTTACCATTCACAACATCCCGGACATTCTCGACGTCAACAAGCTGATAGAACTGATCGGTGATCTCGGTTCTAACGTTGAAAAGGTCGGACCTGATTCCTACCGCTTTACTGCGGCAAACATAAACACGCGTTTCCTCGAGTCTGACGAATACCGTAAGAAGGCCGCCGCGCTTCGGGGTTCGGTTATGTTACTCGGGCCTATACTCGCCAGATTCGGCAAGGCAACGCTCCCGAAACCGGGAGGCGACAAGATCGGCCGGAGACGTCTCGACACGCATTTTCTTGGCTTCGAGAAGCTCGGCGCGAAATTCAATTTCAATGCAGAGGAACACCTGTTTCATATCGATGCATCGTCGCTAACAGGTTGCTATATGCTGCTGGATGAAGCTTCGGTAACGGGCACGGCGAACATCATCATGGCGGCCGTTCTCGCTAAAGGCAAAACGACGCTTTACAACGCTGCATGCGAGCCGTACCTCCAGCAGTTGTGTCTCATGCTCAACCGTATGGGTGCACGCATCACGGGAATCGGCTCCAATCTGCTTAACATTGAAGGCGTGGAAAAACTGGGAGGAACAGAACACACGCTGCTGCCGGACATGATTGAAATCGGAAGCTTTATCGGCCTCGCGGCCATGACGCAATCCGAGATTACAATCAAGAACTGTCGCATAGATATGCTGGGTATCATTCCTGAAATATTCCGCCGGCTTGGAATCAAGTTGGAATTCCGCGGTGACGACATTCATATACCTTCCCAGGAACATTACGAAATTGAGACGTTCATTGACGGATCCATTCTCACCATCGCAGACGCGCCCTGGCCTGGGTTCACGCCGGACTTGCTGAGTATTGTGCTGGTCGTGGCCACGCAGGCGAAAGGCACGGTGCTCGTTCATCAGAAGATGTTTGAATCGCGACTATTCTTCGTCGACAAACTTATTGACATGGGCGCGCAAATTATTCTGTGCGACCCGCACCGCGCCACGGTGATCGGTCTCGACCGGAAACAGGCGCTCCGCGGTTTGAAAATGTCATCGCCGGATATCCGGGCGGGAGTAGCGCTTCTGATCGCGGCGCTTTCCGCCAGTGGAACCAGTGAAATATCGAACATCGAGCAGATTGATCGGGGTTACCAGAACATCGAAGGCAGATTGAAAGCAATCGGCGCCGACATTCAGCGTATTAACGCAGCGTAAGAAGTAATGGTAGTTCGGAGCGGAACGGGATTACAGTTCAATCCTGAGTCCCACCGGACAATGATCTGAACCAAGATACTGATTATACACCATCGCATCGCGAACGGAATCTTTGAGACGTTCTGATACAAGAAAGTAATCGATGCGCCATCCTGCATTCTTCGCACGGGCATTGGTGACGTAGTTCCAGTACGTGTACTTGACTTCTTCCGGATAAAGGCGCCGGAATGTATCGATAAACCCGGAATCCAGAAGACGGGTGAATCCATCGATCTCACGCTGCGTGTATCCTGCCGACTTGTTGTAATTCTCCTTTGGACGCGCGATATCGATTGGTTGATGGGCCACATTGAAGTCCCCGCACACGATCACAGGTTTGCGCTTATTCAACCATAGCAGGAAGCGTTTAAACTCTTCATCCCAACGCTCGCGCCAATCAAGGCGGGACAGCCCCTCGCCCGAATTAGGCGTATAGACGGTCACGAGGAAATAGGTTGCAAATTCCGCGGTCATCACCCGGCCTTCCTGATCGAATTCTTCGAGACCAATGTCACACGTAACCTGAATCGGTTCTTCCTTCGAGATAATAGCAGTCCCTGAATACCCCTTTCTCGCCTTGGAACAGTTTACAAAAACGTGATACCCCTTGATGAGCTCAAGCGCAGAGCGTGCTTCTTCCGGTGCAGCCTTCGTTTCCTGAAGGCAAAGTACATCCGGATCCATCTCGGCGATATCCTTGAGAAAATCTTTCTTTATGATCGACCTGATTCCGTTAACATTCCAGTTTACAAAGTGCTTTAACGCTGGCATTACTCCGGGCTTTTGAAGATTGAAAGCCCAAGTTTAAGGTGAAATGTTTAATAAAAAAACGTTTGACGGCTTCCAAAAACAAAGGTCCTGCGCGCAGGACCTTTGTTTCTATTTTTTAGGATTCTCCTCGATGGGAACGACCTTGATTGCGGGCCCTCCGGACGGTTCAGGAGCTTTGCCCTCCGTTTTCTCATTTCCGAGATAATATGGCAGATCAAGACCAGCCATCTTAAATACCTCATGCAGGGGTGGCACCGACTGGTAAAGTCCGGAAATAAAATTCGCAGTCGACGATTTGCCATCTTTGCCATTACCTCCGTCCCATACGGTAACTTTGTCGATCTGAATGTTCTTGATGGCTTCCGTCTGCATTTTGACAAGTTCGGGCAGTTTGTCGGCAATGATGAGCATGGCGGCATCGCGCGGGTTGTTTCCGGCCGACTTCACAATTTCACGTAAACCTTCAGCCTGCTTGGTCAATATTTCATAAATACCCTGAGCTTCAGCCTGCCGCTGGAGCAATACGGCATCCGCCTCACCCTTCGCACGCTCACGGATCCGCTCTGCCTCGGCCTGCGCTTCCAGAATGAGTTTCTGCTTTTGAATTTCAGCAGTAACGACAACGTTGGCATTTTGTGAAGCCCGCTCGCGATCAGCGCGCGCTGCTTCCGCACGCTGCTCGGCAAGATACGCTTCCTCCAAAGCCTTCGCCGCCTGCACTTTTTCGGCCGCTATCGCTTTTCGCAAGGCTTCGGCTTCCCGCTCACGTCGTTCCGCATCCGAGCTGGCGACTGCCACCTTCGACTGGTTTTCACCCTTTACAGCAAGGGCATTGGCCTCTGCCGTCTTGATACGCGTATCGCGATCCGCCTCGACCTTACCGATCTGCTCATCGCGTTTCGCCGCTGCAATCAGGATCTCCTTGTCTTTTAACGCTACCGCTACCTGCGTATCACGATCGCGTAGCATCTCGGTCACCTTGATATCCCGTTCCTTTTCTTCCTGCGTCTTACCTACATCACCCAGACGCTCCTGCTCCGCCACGCGAATCTTCGCTTCATTGATCGCTTTCGCCGCCGCCTCTTTTCCAAGCGCTGCAATATATCCGCTTTCATCCTTGATGTCGGTGATGTTCACGTTGATCAGCTTCAAACCGATCTTCTTCAGCTCGGCCTCAACGTTATGGGAAACGTTGCTCAGGAATTTATCGCGGTTGTTGTTGATCTCTTCGATATCCATCATGGCCACCACAAGACGCATCTGACCGACGATGATATCATGAGCCAGCGCATGCACGTCATTTCGTTGTAACCCCAGCAGACGTTCCGCGGCATTCTCCATTACGCCGGACTCGGTCGAAATACCAACTGTAAATTTCGACGGAACGTCAACGCGTATGTTCTGCTTACTCAGCGCATTCACCAGATTTACCTCGATCGAAATCGGCGTAAGGTCCATGAAAGCATAATCCTGGATGATCGGCCACACAAACGTGGCACCGCCGTGAATACATTTCGCCGACTCTCCGCCTACCTTACCATACTTGACCAGGATACGGTCTGAAGGGCATCGTTTATACCGCCGGACGAACGACACCAATGTGATGAATACAAATAGCGCACCTATCGCGCCGATGATTAGGATATACTCGCTCATAAATTGGGAAATTATTTCTCTGTTACTAACAATGTATTGTCGTTGAGCACACGCATTACAACAACTGTCTTTCCGTTGGGCAGATCGTTATCGTCGTCGGTGATCGCGTCAAGCGTTCTGAGAACGCCCTGTACCTTGACCTGCACCTGGCCGACATTTCCGCGGTGAGCCGGGATCGTCAGGTAAACATGACCCACCTGACCGATAGCTTTCTCAAACTTCATCGTTCCGTCGGCGTGCGCTTTGCTCAGGATATAGGCAAGTCCCGCCATCGCAAACATCATGACGAATCCGGCTATCCCGGCAATTCCTGCAGACCACCAGTGGGAAAGCCCGTGGTCAATGGAAGCAATGCCTGCCCAGCCAAATACGGTGAGAAAGGCAATCATTGTCTTTAATGTGAGAAACTGAAAAGGCATGCCGCCTTCGAGCGCTGCATCCCCGCCGAGTTCAACGGCATCGTCGGGGGCTTCATCGCCACCAACAAACGTGAAGATCAATTGAAGGATAAAGAAAACGGTAAAGGGTATAGCAATACCCCAGTAGATTTTGAGGGCCAGGCTTAAGCCACCCCACCACTCACTCAAATCACTCATAACTATAGACGATTGCTGTCCGGAAGATACAAAAAATGCCGGATGGTTCAAGAAACATTCAACCGTTTGTTCACCATCCCGCCGCGTGGCCAACGGAATGGCTATAGATCAAAAAAAAAGCCCTCAGGAGCTGAGC
>CBKWFZ010000100.1:0-8787 GCA_966673785.1 uncultured bacterium | reverse complement strand
AATCCTGGAATCCCGCTCCATGGAATATCTCCGGCTCCGACTTCCACTTATGCCGATGTTGATTTACGTAGTTCAGAATGAACTGTTTCATCAGACCCTCGTCGCCCGATGGTGCATGAATCTCGCATAGCTGCCGCAATAACTTCATGTCGAAATTTAAGCGCATTAATTTTAAACTGAATCGCTTTCGCAAAAACTGAATAACAACTTTATCATTTATATTCAGGCAAAAAAAGGAACCTGTTATGGTTTTTATTTTGAGCAGGGAAAATTCGGTTGCGAACCGGTTTTTGCTTGAATTGCGCGACACGGGTATTCAACAGGACCGAATGAGATTCAGGTTGAACCTTGAACGACTGGGGCAGATCCTTGCATATGAGATTTCGAAGACGCTGAATTACAGGCAGCAGACGGTTCATACGCCTCTGGGTACGTCAAAAATCAATGATTTGTCGGAAATGCCGGTGCTGATTAGCATTCTTCGTGCGGGCGTTCCGTTTCTGCACGGATTTCAACACATTTTCGACAAAGCTGACGCCGGATTTATCGGTGCTTATCGTGATGAGTCTCATCACGAGCTTACAATAAATATGGAGTATTCAGCGACTCCCGATCTAAACAGGAAGACAATAATATTGACCGACCCCATGCTCGCGACCGGAGAGTCCCTTGTCTCTGCTGTGAAGAATTTGATAAAAAAGGGAACTCCCGTCAGGATCGACGTTGCGTCAGTCATTGCGGCGCCGGAAGGTGTCAGGAGAGTTAGCGATTTCTTGACGGGACTTGAAATACCATTCAACCTCTGGCTCGGTGCGGTTGATGATTCGTTGAACGACAAGTTCTATATCGTGCCCGGGCTCGGCGACGCCGGTGATCTGAGTTTTGGGGAAAAGACGGCATAAGGGAAGTGAGCTATGTGGGACATGTTGTGGCGGGTTCTTACGGTTTACTTTTCGGCGATGCTGAAATTTATTTTTGG
This sequence comes from uncultured bacterium, assembly GCA_966673785.1. GTDB lineage: Bacteria > Bacteroidota > Bacteroidia > Cytophagales > Cyclobacteriaceae > Ohtaekwangia. The sequence continues at coordinate 7,808 of CBKWFZ010000100.1, read as the reverse complement.
TCCGCTGGGCGGGTACGCCGCGGGTTTAAACATCGTTGTCACGATTCTGGTGACCGTATTCTCGATGATGACCGTCGTTCTGGTCTTCACTTTTTTCGGGGATTTCATCCGGCAACGCTTGCTCAGACGATTCTTCAATGCAAAAAGGTTTACCGAGCGAAACCGGAAATACGTATGGATCTGGCGGAAATATGGTCTTCTGGGCGTCGCGGCGCTCACACCGCTGCTGCTAACACCAATAGGGGGGACGTTGCTTGCGGTCAGTTTTGGCTCGCCGCGGAATAAGCTGATATTCTATATGTTCGTGAGCGCTTCGGTATGGTCTGTCATTTTTACCATTATCGTGTACTTCTTCGGGAGGGAAGTTTTTCCGGATTTCATCCGATAACGGCGTTAAGCGTTGTACACCAGCATCCAATGGATACCGAAAGGATCGGTAAGCACGCCAACCGTTGCGCCATAGATGGTTTCTTCCGGAGCGAGTTGGATCTTTCCTCCGCGTGACAATTGCCCGAAGGTGCGTTCCTGTTCTTCCCTCGTGTCAAAGGAAATATAAAGCGTGAGGTTCGTGCCGAAATGAACCCGCTGATCACTGGAGCGGTCACAAGCCATGAAGTGAACCGGACCCGCCTTGAACTCGCTGTGCATGACTTTGGAACGGAACGCTTCGCTGCCAAATGCTGCAGCTTCATCGTAATATTGCATATAGATGATCTTGCCGCCGAGGCACCCGGCATAGAAGTTCAGCGCCTCCTCGCAATTGCCGTCGAACGTTATGTAGGGATGAAATGCCTGCATCAGTTCTCAGCCTCGGGATCGGGAAGCACTTCAATGTCATGAATCAATACACGTTTTGCAATAGCCTGTCCGGTAGGAGTCGCAGCCAGGCCGCCGAGTGCCGTTTCCTTGTAGCGGCTCTCCATGCTTGCGCCGATTTCACCCATGGCCTCAACCACCTCGTCGACGGGAATAACACTGTCCACGCCGGCCAGCGCAATTTGTGCTGAGCTGTTTGCAATCGCTGCGGCGCTCGCGTTTCGGACAACGCAAGGCACTTCGACCAGCCCTGCGACCGGATCACAAACCAGCCCCAGCATACATTGCACGGTAATGGCAACCGCATTAAAGACGGCGGTGGTATCGCCCCCCAGGCACCACACGATTGCTGCGGCGCCCATCGCCGCCGCGGTGCCCGTTTCGGCCTGACAACCGCCAACAGCCCCCGCGATTGACGCCTTTTGTTCCATGATCAGTGCTACGCCGGCTGCAATAAGCATTGCTTTCGAAATATCCTTGTCGGAAATACCATGAATTTCCTGCAGCGTGAAAAGTACACCAGGCATTATACCACTGGCGCCAGCCGTCGGGGCGGCAACAACCCTCCCCATACAACTGTTGACCTCTTTCGCGGCTAACGCCCGGGCTATCAGTTGCTGAAACTCTTTCGATAATACCGCCCTCGGATAGCGGTAAACACGCTTGGCGCCGTTGTTAATCATCCCGGACCGCGACACGGTCGGCTCTTCGAGTCCGGTTCTTACAGCGTCGCGCATTACCTCCCACGCCTGAGCAAGACCCTTCCAGATGTCTTCCTCGGATCTGCCCTTCTGCACCATTTCATATTCCACCACAACTTCCCACAGCTGTGTCTTCCGCTCGTCGGCATACGTGCTCCAGCCTTTGAATGAATCAAACAAGAATGACATAGCTTTCCGGGTTAATGAATTATAGACGATCAAATTCGGTCCTTTGACTGATATTTCAAACCGATGTATGAATTTAGTTACCGGAGACTAAATGCCGGTCTAGAATTCGATCTCGCCAAGAATTTCGCCCTGATCCAGGACATAAATCATCCCATCCGGATCTGATGGCAGCAGGCGCAAAACGCCTCGCACTTCTACAGGTTTGTCATTGAAAGACTCCGTTCGCTTCAGCCTGACGAGCACAACCGTTTCAGGGCCTCCGACTCCGCAAAAGAAACAGGCATTCAGCGGTAAGGATGACAACATGAATTCCTGAACTTTAAGACCGTTCGAAGATGGAACCATATATCCCGGAAGGACAATCGATTTCCCTTCGAGTGCCCGCAGCTTTTCGTTGAAGACCGGAATTTTGACCTCACCGTCTTCCGTAGAACCGGACTTGTATGTCACCGAATACAGCACCGGCCAGTTTAGCGAAGGAAAGCCGTTGTACGTAAGGTTTTGCGCGCCGGACTGGAATGCGGAAAGGAAAAGAGCCCAAAAGAGATATTTGCGCAAAATCATTACCTGAGAACTAAGGTTTTTTTGATGACCCAACACACATAATTACAAATTATTGTGTTAAATTTTTTAGTTCATTCGATTTCAGAAATCAGCCCATTTCTAAACCAGACGATTTATGAAAGCATTTTTTTCGAAGAATTGGTTCGTGCTGGCGGTGGCCGTAATCGCGATCGCCCAGGTGGTAAATATGAGTGTAAATCTGCGGAATAATGCGATAATCAAGCGTAACAACGCACTGAGGGAGGAGGTTGACCTGGTCAAGAGCCGGACGAACGACATCATTACCAGTACGATTCATGGCATCGACCTCGGAGTCAGAGGATATGCCCTGACGAAAGAAAACAAACTTCTTGATCCCTACACCAGTGTTTCGACTTCGTACGTAACGATTTTTTCCGAATTGGAGACGATGTTGAAAAAGCAGGGTTTCCCGGAAATGGATAAGTTCAACGCGTTGCGCAAGGAGGTTGATGCCTATTTTGAATTTACAGGAGAAATGATCCAGATGGTGCAGGAAGACCGGATGGAAGATTTCACCGCCAGGCTCAAGCAGGACAAGGGTTACGATGTATGGATGAAGTTTGCGGCATTTCAGACGCCAATGCTCGAGTTTGAAAACAAACTGTATAATGATGCGGCGATGCAATATGAGGCCGCGATCCAGAATAACCTTTATCTCCAGATTGCTATCGTCGGCATTTCCCTTCCGTTTCTCTATCTCATTGTCGTACGAATTCAAAAAGAAAGGAAGGCACGGGAAACGCTCCTCAGTCAGGTGGAGGAGAATAATCGGAATTTTGTGTTCAACACGGGAAAGGAGGAGGTGCTGACCGCTGCTGAGATTATTGCTCTCTCCATCGAAAACACCAAGAAGGCCTCCCACTTTATCAGACGTATGGCAAACAGTGACTACAATGTGGAGTGGAAAGGGTTGAATGAATCGAATGCGGCGCTGAATGCAGAGACACTCGCAGGGAATCTTATCAACATGCGCGAGCAACTGAAGCGGGTGAAGCTGGAAGATGAAAAACGGAACTGGATGAATGAAGGGCTGGCCACTTTCTCCGAACTTGTCAGGAATCACCAGCATGACTCACAACTGCTCGCGGACAAGTGCGTCTCCTTTCTGACAAAGTATCTGAACGGTCAGCAGGCGAGCTTGTTCGTGATCTCGGGTGAAGAAGAGAATCAGTTTTTGGAGCTGGTCTCGTGCTACGCGTTCGATAAGAAAAAGTGGGTGGAGAAAAAAGTCGAACTTGGTACGGGCCTGATCGGTCAGGCATTTCTCGAGGGAGAGACTATGGTACTGAAGGAGATTCCGGAAGGCTACACGCAGATCACGTCCGGGCTTGGCGATGCTACTCCCGGCTTTCTGATAATCGTGCCGCTGAAGTACGATGTTCACACCGTGGCGATCATGGAACTCGCCTCGTTCAATACCTTTGAAGAACACCACGTCATGTTCCTTCAGAAAGCGGGAGAGTTTCTTGCCAGCGCGATCCTGAACTCGCAAAACACACAGAAGATGAAAAATCTGCTTGAAAATGCGCGGATTACAGAGGAGCAGATGCGGCAACGTGAAGAAGAGATGCGTCAGAATATGGAGGAACTTCAGGCAACCCAGGAGGAACTGGTCCGCAAGGAAAAAGAAATGCAGAAACGGCTGGCAGAAAACAAGATCGTGGAAACGAACTTCTAAACTACCCTACAACATAATGCAAAAAGGACAGGAAAGCCCTGTCCTTTTTTGTTGACGTTAACTCAGATTCATACTACTGCATTTTCCTCCTTCTCCTGGAATGCTTCCAGAGGGAGACAGCTGCAAACAAGATTCCGGTCGCCATACGCGTTGTCTACACGCCCCACAGAAGGCCAGAACTTATGTTCTTTAACGAACGGAAGCGGATACGCCGCTTTCTGCCGGCTATAGGGGCGATCCCATTGGTCGGCAGTGACAACCTGGGCGGTATGCGGAGCGTTTTTCAGGACGTTATTCTCGCGATGCGCCTTGCCCTCTTCAACTTCCCGGATCTCGCGGCGGATTTCAGCAAGCGCATCGATAAAACGGTCAAGCTCTTCCTTGGGCTCGCTTTCCGTAGGCTCGATCATCAACGTTCCGGCTACTGGAAAGGAAACAGTCGGAGCGTGAAAACCATAGTCCATCAAACGTTTCGCGATGTCCTCCACTTCGATTCCCGCTTTTTTAAAGTCCCGGCAATCGACGATCATTTCGTGCGCACATCGTCCCTGTGCTCCGGTATAGAGGATCCGGTAATGATCCTTCAGGGAGTCCTTTATATAATTCGCATTGAGAATCGCATAGCGGGTTGCGTTTGTAAGACCTTCCGCACCCATGAGGGCAATGTAGGCATACGAGATCGTAAGGATGCTTGCGCTTCCCCACGGCGCGGCCGACACCTCTCTGATAGCCTTTTCTCCTCCGGTTTTTACGAGTGAATGTCCTGGCAAAAACGGCTTCAGTTTATCATTACAGCAGATCGGTCCCATGCCAGGTCCGCCGCCTCCGTGCGGAATACAAAATGTTTTGTGCAGATTCAGGTGGCATACGTCAGCTCCTATGGTCGCGGGCGATGTGAGGCCAACCTGAGCATTCATATTTGCGCCGTCCATGTAGACAAGGCCGCCGTTTTCATGTATCGTTTCGCAAATCAATGTAATCGACTCCTCGAACACGCCATGTGTTGAGGGATAGGTCACCATGAGGCAGGCCAGTTTGTCCTTGTACTGGGCTGATTTCGCTTTGAGATCTTCGATATCGATCTTCCCGTCGGAATCAGACTTAACAACGACCACTTGCATTCCGGCCATAACCGCACTCGCCGGGTTTGTGCCGTGCGCGGACGCGGGTATCAATGCGATGTTCCGGTGCCCCTCGCCGCGATCCTGGTGATAGGCACGGATTACCATCAGTCCGGCATACTCACCCTGTGCTCCACTATTGGGCTGAAGCGATACTCCGGAAAACCCGGTGATCTCCTTTAGCCATTGTTCGAGATTGCCTATTATTTCCCGATAGCCACGTGTCTGGTCTTCAGGCGCAAAAGGATGAATGTTTCCTATTTCCGGCCATGTCAGCGGAATCATTTCCGATGTTGCGTTCAGCTTCATGGTGCATGAGCCCAGGGAGATCATCGAATGAACCATCGAAAGATCCTTGTTCTCAAGCCGCTTTAAGTAACGCAGCATTTCGTGTTCGGAATGATGCGTGTTGAAAACGGGATGCGTGAGAAACGGTGACTTGCGCGTCAACGACTCCGGTAATTTCACACCCGAGCCATTAGCCGATCCGTTACCCTTTCCAAAGCCAGCGGCCCGGAAGATATCAAGGATCACGGTCACGTCTTCCGGGGTTGACGTCTCATCGAAGGAAATTCCAATATCGCCACCGTTGAAATAGCGGAAGTTGACCTCGCGTCTTTCCGCCTCGCGCTTTATTGCTTCTGCGTTAGCGCCTGAAATCCTCAACGTATCAAAAAAGAACTTGTTAAGCTGCTTCACGCCGAGATCCGTGAGACGGGATGCGGCGTCTGTCGCCAACGCATGTACGCGGGCAGCGATCTTACGGATTCCTTCCGGGCCATGGTAAACGGCATACATTCCAGCAATCACCGAAAGCAGCACCTGTGCAGTACAGATATTTGATGTTGCCTTCTCCCTGCGAATATGTTGCTCGCGCGTTTGTAATGCCATACGATATCCGGGGTTTCCGGCGGCGTCGACAGAAAGACCAATAATGCGTCCGGGGATCTGCCGCTTGAATTCGTCGCGTGTAGCGAAGAATGCGGCATGCGGACCGCCAAATCCGAGCGGGACACCAAATCGCTGCGATGAGCCCACCACCACGTCGGCGCCCATTTCGCCCGGCGACTTGATCAGCGCGAGGCTCAGGAGATCAGCTCCGACGACAACGCCAATTTCTTTCGCGCGCGCCCGTTCAATAAAGTTTGTATAATCGTGAACAGCTCCGCTGTTGTCGGGGTTCTGAACATAGACCGCGAAGACATCGCTGTTATCCGGATCGAAATCATCAATGCTGCCGACCACCAGGTCGATGCCAAGCGGTTTCGAACGCGTTGAGAGTACGCCAAGGGTTTGCGGGAACACGTTCTGGTCAACGAAAAATTTGTTCGCGTTCTTTCTGCCTGGCTTTCTTGAAGCGTACAAGAGAAACATTGCTTCGGCTGCTGCTGTCGCTTCATCGAGGAGGGACGCGTTGGCAATCTGCATTCCCGTCAGGTCGAGAATCATTGTCTGGTAATTGATCAGCGCCTCCAACCGACCCTGGGCGATTTCCGCCTGATAAGGTGTGTACGCTGTGTACCAGCCCGGGTTCTCAAGTATGTTCCTGAGAATCACAGCCGGCGTAAACGTGTTGTAGTAACCGGCGCCAATAAACGACTTGAACACTTTGTTCTGGCTGGCGATTTTGCGAAACGAGGAGAGAAACTCGGCCTCTGACTGTGCCGGAGGTAAATTCAGTGCTGCCCTGAGACGGATATTTTTCGGAATAGTCTGGTCGATCAACTGGTCGATCGATTCCGCCCCAATCTTTTCCAGCATTTCAGAAACTTGCTTGTCGTCGGGTCCGATGTGGCGGGTTTCAAACCGTTCAACGTATTGCGAATCTATTGTCATTTATATTGATTTTCACTCAGTTAGGTTAATGTTTCCCCGGCTTACAGCCGTAAGGCCACAAAGGTAATATTTCGGGTACTGCCCGCGATGGAGAGATGATGAAAATCTTTTGCAACGCTCAGGCTTCCGCTCATCACAATTCGACAAACATTGTTACGGAAGAAAAAAATCCTCGTGATATTGCGATTTCGACCGAATACCTATGAGACTCACTTTTTTCGCGTTAATAGTTCTGCTGCAGTCGTTTGGCGCCGCTGCCCAGTCGACAGAATCGAGGGCTTACGCCGACCTGATTACTAACGAAAAACTGAAGGACAACCTTTCAATTCTGGCTTCCGATGCGCTTGAAGGGCGTGAAACCGGAACAAGAGGTCAGAAGATGGCTGCCGCGTTTATCCGAAAACATTTTCAGGATATCAGACTATCAGGTCCGGTCGACGGCGACTACTTCCAGGAGGTTCCGCTTTATACATCGAGGCCAGGCGAGACTTTCCTGATTGCCGGTAGCGAAAAATTCAATAACCTCAAGGACATACTTTATTATGGGCGAGGCGGAAAGGCTGAACCCGTTACCGTACCAGCAGTTTTTGCGGGGACAGGATCAAAAGAGGTGTTCGACGCGCTCGATGTTTCTGGCAAGGCGGTCGTTATCGCTTTAAAAAAAGAACAGGGATTTCGCGAACAGGCCGTGCTCGCGCGCGATCGACAGGCGAAAACGGTTATCTTTTTCTATGAGGAACGCCAGTCGCTGGAGGAGCTGATCAATCAATACAAGCGCTCCCCTTTTGGTAGCCGGCTTTCGCTTACACAACCTCAGCCCGGTGATGCCGAAGGAATTTTTGTGGTAACAGCCGAGGTTGCGGCCAAGTTGTTCAAGGAGTC
>CBKWFZ010000099.1:0-8809 GCA_966673785.1 uncultured bacterium | reverse complement strand
GTTATCATCCGGAATCTATTGGAAGGAAACAATACGTTTGTCATAATGCCCACCGGCGCTGGTAAATCATTGTGTTATCAGCTTCCGGCTATGATGCGCGACGGTCTGGCCATCGTGATCTCTCCGCTGATCGCGCTCATGAAGAATCAGGTCGACCAGATGAATGCATACGGCGTGAACGCCCGCTTTTTGAACTCGACCCTGAGCAAAGGTGAAATTACCCGGCTGAAGAAGGAATGCATGAACGGCAATGTGAAACTGCTTTATGTTGCTCCTGAATCGCTGAACAAGGAAGAGACAATCGAATTCCTGAAAAAGGTGAACGTCTCCTTCGTAGCCATAGATGAAGCTCACTGTATCTCGGAATGGGGCCACGATTTCAGGCCCGAATACCGCCGCATTAAAACAATGATTCAAAATCTTGGAGACATGCCGGTGATCGCGCTGACCGCAACTGCAACACCAAAGGTTCAGCTCGATATTCAAAAGAACCTGCAGATGGAAGAAGCAGATGTCTTCATTTCATCATTCAACCGGAAAAATCTCTATTACGAGGTAAGGCCGAAGAAGGAGACAAAGAAGCAACTGATCAGATTCCTCAAGGAGCACAAAGGTAAGTCGGGTGTGATCTATTGCCTCAGCCGGAAAAAGGTAGAGGAGATAGCGCGCCTGCTGAATGTCAACGGATTTAAGGCAGCGCCTTATCATGCCGGTCTCGATCCGGATGTCCGGATGAAAAACCAGGATGATTTCCTCAACGAAGAAGTCGATATCATTGTGGCAACCATTGCCTTCGGAATGGGAATCGACAAACCCGATGTGCGTTTTGTTGTGCACTATGATGTGCCCAAATCACTCGAGGGCTACTATCAGGAGACGGGTCGCGCCGGCCGGGATGGGCTTGAGGGAATCTGCCTCATGTTCTACAGTCACAACGACCTCAATAAGCTCGAGAAGTTTAATAAAGACAAGCCGGTGCAGGAACGCGAAAATGCGCGCATTCTTTTGCAGGAAATGGAGTATTACGCCGAGTCCCCCGTTTGTCGCAGAAGGCAGCTCCTTCACTACTTCGGTGAAGAATACAATCAGGAGAACTGCGGCATGTGCGACAATTGTGTGCATCCGCGTGAACGCTTTGACGGCACTGAAGCAATCTCGCTGGTGCTGAAGGCCGCTAAACTGACGAATGAACGATTCGGTCTCAATCACCTGGTCCATGTAATCCGAGGCATCGAAGACGAATATGTGAAGAGCTATGGTCACTTTGACTTGCCTGTGTTCGGCAAAGGGTCCGACCAGGATGCGGATTACTGGAAATCGGTCATTCGCCAGGCGCTGATCTATCAGTTCCTGGAAAAGGATATCGATAACATCGGTGCCCTGAAGATGTCAAGAAGGGGAGCAGCGTTCTTGAAGAAGCCGTATCTGGTTGAACTTTCCAAGGACCATGACTTTACAACCGATATTGATGAAGAAGAGGAGTCATCGGAAAAACCGGTAGTTTCCAAGTCATACGATGACAAGCTTTTCGAGATTCTGAAGAACCTGCGAAAGAAACTGGCGAAGGAAAAGAACCTCCCTCCCTATGTAATATTCCAGGATCCGTCGCTTGAGGAAATGGCGACAACTTACCCGACCACGCGTGAGGAACTTGCACAGGTCAACGGTGTGGGTATGGGTAAGGTGAACAAGTTCGGAAAGGAGTTCATCGAAGCAATTAAAGAGTACGTTGATGAAAACGACATCGAAACTGCCAACGATGTTGTTGTAAAGTCTTCCGTAAATAAATCGAAGACCAAAATTTTCATCATCCAGCAAATTGATCGTAAAGTCGACCTCGAAGAGATCGCCGAATCGATTAACCTGTCTTTTGAGGATATGCTGACGGAGATTGAAAACATTTGTTATTCGGGTACGAAGCTTAACCTCAACTATTACATCGATCAGGTACTCGACAATCATAAACAGGATGACATTCATGACTACTTCATGAACGCCGAGTCCGACAGTCTGGAGCTGGCACTTCAGGATAACAGTATTGCCGACTACTCCGAAGAGGAGATCCGGCTCATGCGCATCAAGTTCCTTTCCGAATACGCCAACTAGGCGGATACGCTTCTTATTACGAAGGCCCGGATTACTCCGGGCCTTTTTTGCGTGGAACAGCCGGATTTTATTTAATGGAATAGAAAATTATCTTTGGAATTTATTTTTCGAATTCTATTAATGAACATACTTATCGTAGGCAATGGAGGCCGTGAGCATGCTTTCGCCTGGAAGATCCGGCAAAGCCAAAGCTGTGAGAGGCTGTACATCGCCCCGGGTAACGCAGGAAGCAGCCTAGTTGGTGAAAACGTCGGCATAAAAAGTGACGATTTTGAGGGGCTGGGCAGATTCTGCCTTGATAAGGACGTTAGCATGGTTGTCGTGGGGCCGGAAGCGCCGCTGGTGAAAGGAATAAGGGACTATTTTGAATCAAAACAGGAACTGCGGCATGTTCTCCTGATCGGCCCGGGAAAGGCCGGTGCGCAATTGGAGGGCAGCAAGGACTTTTCAAAGCAGTTTATGATGCGGCATGGCATCCCGACAGCGCAGGCGAGAACCTTCACGGCTGCGGAGATCGGGGAAGCCCGGCAATACATAAGTGCACTTCAGCCCCCGGTTGTCTTAAAAGCCGATGGACTTGCCGCCGGCAAAGGTGTTGTCATTAGCGGGTCGCACGACGAGGCAATAGCAGAGCTGGAAGACATGCTGCTCAGTCAGAAATTTGGTGAGGCAAGCAGCAAGGTTCTTATCGAGGAGTTTCTGAGCGGCATCGAGCTTTCCGTATTCGTGCTTACAGACGGCAAAGACTACGTCGTTCTTCCGGAAGCAAAGGATTATAAACGAATCGGAGAAGGAGATACTGGCCCGAATACGGGAGGTATGGGAGCTGTCTCACCGGTCGCGTTTGCTGACGCATCGTTCATGAAAAAGGTTGATGAACGGGTGATCAAACCGACTATCGCTGGCTTGAAGGCAGAAGGCATTTCCTACTGCGGATTCATTTTTATCGGACTGATGAACGTCGGCGGTTCACCATATGTTATCGAGTACAACGCGCGGATGGGCGACCCGGAGACCCAGGCAGTGCTGCCCCGCATAAAAAGTGACTTTGCGGAATTGCTTGCACTGGCGGCCCGCGCGGAGTTGAACAAGGGCCGAGTAGAAATCGCCGACGAGTTTGCCGTGACGCTTTCGTTGGTATCTGGTGGTTATCCGGGGGATTATCAGAAGGGAAAGGTAATTTCAGGACTTGGATCGAACGGAAACGAACTGGTTTTCCATGCAGGAACGCGACGCGACGGAGACGCCGTCGTTACTGACGGAGGCCGGGTACTCGCCGTTACCGGCAGCGGAAAGACATTGGAAGAAGCGAGAACCAATGCCTATGAGGCGGCGTCGAAAATATCCTGGGACGACTTTTACTACAGGAGAGATATTGGAATTGATTTATTGAATTATAAAGGTTAAGCGGGATGGGTTGTTCATGTGGATCAACTTCGACAAAGAACGGCAAAGTCGCCGGTTGCAATAATAACGGGGCGTGTAGCACCGGGGGTTGTAACAAGATGAATGTCTTTGACTGGCTTTCTAATATGGATTTGCCGGCGACAGACGTTTTCAAGATTGTCGAAGTCCGTTTTAAGAACGGACGTAAAGAATTTTTTAGAAACAACGACGGTCTAACGCTTACAACGGGAGACGCCGTGGTGGTGGAGGTGCCCAACGGTCACCATATTGGTTATGTGTCGCTGCAGGGTGAACTGGTTCGTCTTCAGATGCAGAAGAAAAAGATCGCCGACGATAATGAAATACGAAAGGTTTATCGGGTCGCTCACCAGAAAGACCTCGAGAAATTCGAGGAAGTAAAGAAGCGGGAGTTACCGACGCTTTACCGTACGCGGGAGATAATCAGAGACCTGAAGCTCGAAATGAAGCTTTCCGACATCGAGTACCAGGCGGACAATACCAAGGCGACTTTTTTCTACTCGGCAGAAGACCGCGTTGACTTCAGAGAGCTCATCAAGATACTCGCCGCTGAATTCAGGATACGGGTCGAGATGCGTCAGATAAGTCTGCGTCAGGAAGCAGGCCGACTGGGTGGAATCGGAGTATGCGGACGAGAGCTTTGTTGCTCCACATGGTTGAGCGAATTCAAGAACGTGGCAACGAGCGCGGCACGGTATCAGAATCTTTCGCTTAATCCGAGCAAACTGTCGGGCCAGTGCGGACGCCTCAAGTGTTGTCTCAACTATGAACTTGAGACGTACATGGATGCATTGCAGCATATTCCCAAAATTGAAGGACCGCTTCTTACCCTCAAAGGGGACGCGACGCTTCAGAAAACGGATATTTTCAGAAGGATCATGTGGTTCGGATTCAGTGAGGAAAACACGTGGTATCCTTTAAACATCGATCGTGTAAATCATATCCTGAAACTGAACAGGGAAGGAAAGAAGCCCGCGAGTCTTGATGAAGATCAGGTCGAGGAAAAGGTACTTACCGAACCATTGAACAGCGACCTTGCCCGGATGGACAAGAAGTTCAAGAACAAGTCGCGCAAGAAAAAGAAGAAGCGGCCTCAGGGCAACAGGCCGGAGGGGCGCGGCCCCGGGCAGAATCCATCAAAACCGCCGCGACGATGAAGTTTCGGCTCTTGGTGATATCATTATTGGTAGCAGTTGCCGGCTGCGATACTTCGAGCGTGTATCATGAATATGTTGACCTCGATGATCGAATCTGGCTGTCGTCTCAGGCACCTGCGTTCACTTTTGCGATCAATGACACGACACAATCCTATCACGTGTACTGCGACATAAGAAACTCCACGCGCTATCCATGGTCGCGGATCTTTGTCAATTTTTCGCTAACGGATACGCTGGGCAATGCCGTTGAATCGAAACTTGTTTCCGCATATTTGTTTGAGCCCAAAACCGGTAAGCCCAATGGAAAAAGTGGTTTGGGCGACCTGTTTGATCACCGGATTGGTGTTCTGAGCGGTTACCGCTTCCCCCGCGCGGGCGTGTATCGGGCCAGCCTGGAGCAATACATGCGCACAGACTCCCTACCCGGCATCCTTTCGGTTGGCGTCGCGATTGAAAAAGCCGGGAATTAGCCTACGGCAAGCTCGTAAAAGCTGTCTTCGTGAAAATAGAGCTCACCGGTCCGTAAAAGATCATCGGCTGCAAGGGAGTCGATCCTGGCGATGAGCCGGGTATAGTAGTCGTCGGGAAGGCGGTATATGATGATATTCTTCAATTTTTCCGCGTGCGAAAATGGCGTTGTGATTTCCGCCTGCAGGCTTCCGATAAAGTGGTTTTTTGCCGTCTCCAGTTCTTCGGCAGGAATCGGTTCAAGACTCAGTCTGCGCAATTCCTTACGAATTTCATCAAACGTGAGGCCGACGTTCTCTTTGTTGACATCAGCTCCCATAACCAGATAGTTATCCCGGATGAGGGTATGTATGGACGCGTATATCCCATACGTGAGCCCTTTCTCTTCACGGATATTTTTCATCAGCCTTGACCCGAAATACCCGCCGAGGATATGATTCAGCAACAGCACGTCGAAGTAGTCGGGGTGGTCTCTGCCGATAAACCGTTTGCCGACTCTCACCGATGTTTGGATACTTCCTTCTTTCTCATGGAGGTGCCGGGATGGCTTATCCTCCGGAGGATGGGGTGTTGGTTGTGCAGAAGAACTGTATTTGAGCGCCGAGAATTTGCGGGTCAGTTGTTCAATGCCTGTAGACCCGATGCGCCCCGAAACAATTACAAAAAGATCCGAAAAGAAAGCCTGGTGGTGCTGCACAAGTGCAGGCTGCGACAAAAGAGAAACCTCCTTGTCATCAAGTTCCCGGCCATACGGGTGGGAAGCTCCAAAAAGAAGGTGACGGAAAAATTTTGACGCCTGGAAACTTGTCTTTTCCTTGTTGACTCTCAGGTTCTGCAGAAAGATTGCCTTGGATTGTTCAAGTTCCTTTTCGGGGAAAACGCTCTCGGAAATGACCTCAACAAAGAGATCGAGCACGGGAGCGAGATTCTTTGAAAGCGTGTATAACGCTACGCTGATAACGTCGAGGCCGGGACTGATCTCAACATGAGCTCCATAGAAATCGAAAATGCGGGCGATTTCGAAACTTGATTTAGTCCGCGTTCCTTTCAGCAGGAGATTCGCGGTAAAATGGGCCGCGCCCCAGGCCTGTTCATACCACCTTCCGGCGTTGACGATGACTTCAACCTTAACAACTTCCTGTTCCCCGCCAGCGACGATGTACATACCAATGCCATTCGGCAGCAGAATGTGTTCAGGTTCTAGAAGGTCAAACCGTGTTGTCTTCTGAAATGCGGGCGCAATAGATCGATCGAGCATGTCAGTCCGTTACTGAAGTGTCGAGCTCTGCTGCTCCCAACACCTGCAGGAGGATAGTGAAACGTAATGTTTCGGCAAGTGGGTGTTCGCGCTTGTTTGTCGGTACAAGGTAAGCCACGTCAAATCCAAAAGCATTTCTGCGGAACCCTGTGCCGATGGTGAGATACTTCCGGTTGCCCTTAAGACTATTTTCATTAAAATAACCCAGACGCGCAGCGAAGGTGTCGTTGTACCAATACTCGACGCCCGAAGAGATCATGATTTCCTTCAACTCTTCCTTCGCGCCACCGGGAGCATCCGAGAAGGAACCGAAGATTCCACTGAGCAGGCTTTTGTCGGCATCTACAGGTGGCGTCGGAACGAGTAGCTTGTTGAGATCGAGAACAAACGTAAACTTGTTATACGGGTCCATTTCCGTAGTGTATGCGGCACCAAGCTTGAGGTTTGTAGGAATGAAGTCGGAATTGTCGGCGTTTGTATAGGAAATCTTAGCGCCGATGTTAGAAATCGATGCTCCAAGCGATAGGGTATTGTTGCGCGCGCTTCGCTCAATAACCTTGGTATAAAAAACGCCAAGATCTGCGGCAACGCTGTGGCCGGGTTGAGCATCGCTTCCGCTGAAAGCACCTGTCAGGTTGGAGAAAATGTATTTAGTCGTAATACCGAGGCTGAATTGCTCGGTCAGTTTCCGGGAGTATGTACCTTCGAAAGAGAATTCTCTTGGGTTGAAGTCGCCCAGCGGATTATTGAGCTGATCGCGAAAACTGATGTCCCCGAGGTCAAAATACTTGATACCGAAAGCAACGGCCTGTTCTCTGCTGAATCGATAAAATCCTGCCAGATAAGAGACATACATGTCGTTGACGATCTTGCCCAGCCATGGCGACACGGAAAGTGTTCCACCATACTTGTAATCAATAAAGGCCAGCTTGCCCGGGTTCCACCAGGCGGAATTTGCATCCGGAGAAGTTGCTACCCCGGCATCACCAAGCGCGGCATGTCTTGCATCTGGCGAAATCACAAGAAATGGAACAGCGGTGGTGATCGCGTTATCCTGACCAATCAATGTCGGTGGAGGTGGATTGCCTTGAGCAACGGCAGCGGAAACAGAAAGAACACTGAGTATATATGTAAGTACTCCCGATTTCATTAACATTTTTTTCAAAGGTTCAAAATTAATCAATTTGAAACAACAAGTTTGGTCACCCTTTCACTTCTTCGGCCGTCCGAAAGGGAACGAAGCAAAAGGCGCCCAAAGTATAGACCAGGGGGCAGTTTTTTTGCGTCGATAAGGTCGTTCAGATCCATCCGGACTCCGTACGTGCTGGACGGAATCTCAAAGGCAATCTGTTTCAGCTGCTGCCCCGTTGAGCTTAATAGAAAAATGACCCCCTCAAGGTCATCCCCCGAACGATTATGGGTGAAAACAAAGGTCGTCTCAGAAACCACCGGGTTTGGATAATTTGAGAACGATTCAATAACCAGCGACGACCCGTCGGTCACCGTGAAATGGACCGTTTTTTCAGCGGGGTTATTGAATGTGTCCCAGGCCTTCACGGTAATGGAATGTCGTCCCCGCGCCAGGCCGCGAACAGGGAATCTTATCCAGCCGCGCTTGTGGTTATCTTTTTCAGCGACGTAGTAGTCGTTAAGGAGGAAAACTTCAGCATCATCGTCGAGAATACCCATCATCGTATTACCGATCCCATAATTGGAAATGTTGATGCCGCTGTCATCCGACAACTTCACGATCAAAAAAGTATTCGGACTCACAACGCCTCCGTTGATGAATGTCGTATCACCCATGAATACTTCAACGTTTGGTGAGGTATTATCAGCGGCAACATCCGTCTCGCTTCCTCCTACCTTAAAATCGCCGGTTCCACCCGCGACATCGGTCGTCCTTGCGTCGTCGTATGCATACAGGCTGAGCTTGCCGTTGCTAACCTCGTAAGCGATATTTCGCGGAAGCATAAATTCAAATTCAAAAGTTCCGTCTTTGACGGTGGCGTCCCCGCGAAACAATGGATTATGCCATTGGCGGAACGTAAAGGCTGGATCGTTCTTACCAATTGTTACAAATCGTGTGCGTTTGTCAAATAAGGTTGCATTAACGACTCCATTGAAGGATGCGTCGGTTTCCCCATCCGATGTCTCAATCCTGCCTTTAACACGTACGGTCGAAAGCGCTTTCAGTGTATCCGATCCATTGACAGTCTTTATTTCATCCACCGTAATGTTTCCGGCCGGAAGGGCAAGTCGCATCCCGGGATCACCCAAAAGCGAAAAGTTTCGATTTGCCACGCCGCTCGCGCTGTTGTTTTTTGTCGTCATGAACACTTCGCCGATTGTCAATTGATTGCCGGGATTGAGCTCGAACAAGGCATCGTAAAAC
>CBKWFZ010000098.1:0-8854 GCA_966673785.1 uncultured bacterium | reverse complement strand
TGTCATCAGCGCCACGATGCGCTCAAACTTCAGTTGTTCGTCGCGAATAAAGTTTTTATCCCAAATCAGTCGATCCCCGAAATCAAGTTCACAGTATTTTGATCGCTGCATCAGTTCGGTAAGCGCTTCCGACTGCAGAAACTTCAATGCGATCGTACCATTCATCGCGACATTGATTTTTTCAAAGTAGTCTTTTTTCAGCCGCACATTCTTGTACTGGTTCGTAAATATCTGACTGACCACTGACGCCAGGTCCTCCGCAGATGGCGTCTCAGCAAACTGACTAACATTGACCGAAACCAGGCTATATTCAGGAATGGATTTGATTTGCTGTTCATATTGATCATACAGCGGCCAGAATATCGACTCCTCTGATTCCTTCATGGCGATCAGCGAACGCACGACATTCTTTCGCTCGGAAGTGTTTTCGTCTGCGACGCGAAACAGACTTGCCTCCTGGGCAACTGCGGGAATCGAGAATGACAGGACAAGGCCAATGGCTGATGAAAGGGACCGTGACATAGCTTTTGGGTTTGAGCCAATAATCCCAATCTTGATGCCCAGGTCTCTGCTTACCTGACAGACGAAATAAGAGATTGCATCCTCACGTGGCGTTCACGATGCGGTCGACTCGCGGTTTGCTTGAAATAAATCCGTCGTTGAAGCCGCTGAACTTAGTTCTCGGTGTTGTCACCGCCGTTGGAAGCCATATCCTCCAACACCTGATCTACGATCTGAGGCAGGACGTCCAGCCGCAGTGATATTTTCTTGCATAGTTCCAACTCACGCGCATTTATTTCCCCATCAATAGTCATCAGGGAAACAAGGTCCTGGATCTGTTCAACTTTGTCCTCGTAGCGTTTGGGGGGCACAAATGATACAGATTCCGGATTTTTGCGGATCGCCTCGATGTCGGCCTCAGTGATTTCCATGAGCCTCGCGATGGATTTTACCATCTCCCACTCACCCTCATCGAGGTGACCGTCGGCCATGGCGACACAAATAAGGTTTTTAAGATGACTTCTCCGGATGCCGTCCTTATCCGACTTGAAAATCTTGAGTAGATCCATTCTGGCGATGTTGAAGGCGTAAATTACGCGAAATGAGAGCGGATAAAAACGACTTTTTCCCGGAATTGATTACAAGGGTTAAATAGCCGTCAGCTCAGCAAGAATAGCGTGCAAATGATCGTTGTCCACGTAATCGCTTCGATGATCCATTCAGCATTGTTTTTTCCAGCGGAATCCATGAGGTTGTTTTTTTCAAACCTCGGAACATTTAGTGCCAGCGATTCAAGGGCGAAGTCTGCTGACTTCTGAAACACTCACTATCGGACGGGCTAGCCTTTCGGGTAAAGAATTGGACGGATCAGTGCCGGGCAAGGGAATCCGTCTGCGCTTTCCGGCGCTCATCGGACAGGCGGTCGTAATTCTTGCGGATGTTCTTCCTGATGCGTTTTGGAAGGTACTTCTTCCCACCGGGTTCCGGACAGTCCCATTCCTCAACATTCACGTTACTCACAAAACGGGTGTCGTTCGGTTTGGTGCCGGATCGTGCTTCCTGCGTACGGGCTTCAGCCGTGTTCAGAAGGGCGTAGGACTTCATTCGCTTCGGTACTTTCTTTGAGGTTTTGCCTCCCGGCTTAGGACATGGAATCCGACCTGACTGGCAGCCGACACCAAGCAGCGCTACAATACAAAGAAGAATCAGTACTCGCATAAACGTGATTTAGAGCCTCGTTTCAAAATGTGATACCGCGCGATAGTAAAACGTTTTTCGAGAACATTTTATTTCTTTTTCTCCAAAACTGCACAGAAGTTTTAGGTCAAGGGGAAACGAAATGAGCAATGAAATTAATACTGACATTAATTCTCGCACTGACGCTGGTTTCCTGCGGAGACTCAAGAAAGGAGCAGGATATTACCGATAATGATTCAACAAACATTTCACCGAACCAGCAGATAAGTCCGGGAGAGGCGGATACCAAAGACTCGACGTCAGGCGACCTGCTCGGCAGCGATACCACCCGAAACGCCCAGCCCTGACAGCCAGTTCGTTATAAATCACAGTTTTTTACTAGATTGCCGGTCGTTCAACCGGTATGGCAGAAGCAATCCCCTGCGTTAACTGTGGCGCCGCCGTCTCAACTCCGTTTTGCGGCGCCTGTGGTCAGAAGAATCCACCCAAGAAGCTTAATTTTTTAACGTTATACACCGACTTCCAAAGCCGGATCTACGGGTTCGATGGTATGTTCCCCAGGACGTTGCGCGACCTTACCATCGCGCCCGGAAAAGTCGCCAAAGATTTTGTATCGGGAAACCGCGTCCGTTACGTCGGCCCGGTTGGCTACTTCTTTCTCACATTAACCGTCTTTCTTATACTGATGCAATTGCTTGAGGTTGACTTCTACAAGTATTCAAGCGAATCGTCACCGTTCCTTGGCCCTCAATCAGAACGACAACAACGGCTTTCACAGGAATTCTCACGCTTCGTTATCGAGAATATGCGGATATTCTCATTCCTGCAAATTCCTATCACTACCGTTCTTGCCTGGATGTTTTTCCGGAAAAGCGGATACAACTTTCTCGAACATTCGGTATTCGTATTCTACGTGGCTGGCCATATCGTATGGTTAACTGTTGTGGCGATGTTGCTATACGCAGGATTTGCGATCAAAATCAATATGGCACAACTGCCTATCTATTGGTTGTTTTTTGCATTCGGTTGTACCAGCTTTTACCCGGGCACCAAGGTCAAATCCGCGGTAAAAGGATTTCTCGCCGCGCTGATATCATTCGTGCTCTTTTCGCTTTTGTTTGGAATTGCCGCCGTGGTGTATGTGCTCAACGATCCGGTCTTGATGGAGGAATTGAAAAACTCCCCTGCCAAATGATTATTCATTTGTCTTTCCTACAAGGACGATGCGGCCCGGGTCGAACACGTAGTCTGCAGCACCGGTCTCGCTGATCACGAAGGCGGTTGCATGATCAATGGCTGACATCCTGATCAATTCGGGCTCTATATTAAAAACTCCTGCGCTGACGGGCTTATCGTCACGGATAGCCCACAGCTGATATTGCTTATCCGTTGCCATGCCCGATGGCTTTTGTATCTTCAGGAAAAGCTCGCCATTCCGCTGATTCCAGAATAACGAGACATTTGCATTCGCGGCTGCTCCGGTACCATGCAAGACGATCCGCGTGTACGCAGGGCTGCCGGCAAGGGCCCCCCCACCGCCGAACCGATTGAGTTTATCATCTGCTATGCGTACTTCCTCCGTTAGTTCAAGTGTTCTGACAAACATGTCGCGAAATGCAGCTTTTGACTGTTTCAGACTGGACTGACTGGTTACGGCGAAATATGTTGCTATCAACGCCAGCGTAACCGCCGCAGCTGTTGCAATACGCCAAAACCTGATGGACCTTTCGGGGTCAAGTTTGCTAACAGCTGACTGAACTGCCGGCGTGCGCGGTAGCGACTCCGGTTGAAGTCGCCGCCGCGGGAAAGTTGAAATCGTTGGAATCGCTCCGTTCGGTGTCGATTTTATCTGCATCAGAAAGTTATGCAATTCAGGATGAGCCGTAAGCTTCTGCTCCACTTCTGCGCATTCGCCTGCGGATAGCCGACCCATTGCATAAGCCTTTAGTATTCGCGAAGAAATATTGTCGTTGGTATTCACAAAAATTCAGCGGGAAGCGAAAAATTACGTAGGCGTCCCGTTGGTCGGGAACATCGAAATTTGTACCACGTAAGCGTTTCCGGCTATCAGCTGCACATGGATTCCATATTCCGCTGTTATCCTCGGCCTTTTCCCGCGGGGCTTTTGACCGGTGGTAAGATTAGTGCACGATGTAACTGGCGTTTCGCGGACTTTCTTCCGCAGCGGGCTGTCGTGTCACCGGGCGTCACGAAAGAGCATCTCCCTTGAGTTCCGCTTCAAAGCGGTTACGTCTTAAGATGTATGAAGCCACGATGATCACTACTCCGGTCATTATCGAGACATCGGCGAGATTGAAGATACCTGTGCGGACAAGCCCAAGATCGACATGCATAAAATCGGTAACCGATCCGTAGATGTACCTGTCATAGATGTTGCCAAACCCGCCACCGACAACAAAGCTCAGAGCGATCCTTGTACTTCTTGAAAGGCTGCTTCTTACGAAAAGGAAATACATCCCGACCAGTAAGGCGAGAAAAGGAACGAGTACCAGCACAAAAAACTTCACAGGAAGGGCAAGATCATCACCCAGGCTGAGAAATGCGCCTGAGTTTTCAACCCGCGTGAACATCACATGGTCACCGAAAAATCGAAATTGCTCATTGAGCGAGATCGTCGAACGCACATAGTTTTTGGAAATCTGATCGCAACCGATACTGCTCGCGAGGACAAAAAAAATGGTAAGGTTCACCAAAAGCCGGTTAGTAATCATACGGGTCTAAAAAAATAGGAGATCGTAAAGATAGCGGTTCCTTCCGATAAATAAACACCGCCCGTTCGCCAAAACCAGACGGGCGGTGTAAGGAGAACCCGTCAACGAGTGAAGAGATCTCTTGTATAGGTGAGTAATTCCTTACCGCCCGTTTCGCCGTGGCCCGGCACTACTTTGACCGCCGTCGGAAACTTCTTCAGCAACTTTGCCATCGTTCCAGGCCAGGCTTTAAGATCCGCATCGGCAATATTGCCGCGTGTCGCCCCCACTGCCTTGACCATACATCCCCCGAACAGCACATTTTCCCCGGGGATCCAGGTTACAATATTGTCGCGCGTATGAGCCGGGCCGGGGTAATAATTGATGACCTTGTTGTTCCCAACGGCAATGCTGACATTTTTCCTGAAATGGTGGTCCGGGATGCCCGGCGCGTCCGTTCGTTCCATAAGCGCCTCCACCGTTTTGATACCGGCCCACGACGGAATACCACGCTCGCGGAATGCCTCAATGCCGCCCACGGCATCGTCATGAAAATGATTTATGATCACGGCCTTGATCACGACGTCCGGGAAGCGGGTTGAAAACCAATCGAGTAGTGCATCAGCCTGCACCCGCGATGGAGGCGTATCCATGATCACCGCTTCGCCGCCATTGATGTAGATAGCACCATTGCTCGTAAAGTGACCAAAAGCAGGATAGTATTGGCCGCAAACATGGACCCAGACACGCTCCGTCAGTGAAACTACTTTAACGCTATCATTGATGATAATTTCCTGTTGCCCGAGAAGCGTCGTTGGGGCAACAAGGCAAAGAACAAGGAGAGATTTCAGAAACATGGCGACAAGATAGTAAACAAACAAACGGCCGACCTCTCTCCCAAGTGTTAAAGCGTTTCAATATTTTGTGGCCGGTACCGACGCGTGTGAGGATTCTCATAAATTAGCAGGAAAAAAAGAGCTATGACATCACTTGAAAATAAGGTCGTATTAATAACAGGAGGCAGCAAAGGAATCGGGTACGGCATAGCCGAAACACTACTGAAAGCTGGAGCTAAGGTTGCGCTTACCAGTCGCACGCAGGCCTCTGCGGATGATGCTGTTTCACGGTTGAAGAAGAAACATGGCGCAAACGCAATTGCAATCGCGGCCGACGTTCGCGACGAGTCTTCCCAACAAAAGGCGGTTCAGCGTGTACTCCAGGAGTGGGGTCGCCTCGACGTGCTTGTCGCGAATGCGGGTCTCGGTTATTTTGATTCTATCGAGAACCTTACGACCGAACAATGGAATGAAACGATAGATACGAATCTCACCGGTGTTTTCCTGAGTGTGAAGGCCTGTATTCCCGCGCTCAAAGATTCGAAGGGTTACATTATCACGATCGCTAGTCTGGCCGGAACGAATTTCTTTGCCGGCGGCGCTGCTTATAACGCGAGCAAGTTCGGTCTCGTCGGATTTACGCAGGCGATCATGCTGGATCTCAGAAAGTGTGGCATCAAGGTCTCGACGATTATGCCCGGGTCGGTGGCAACGCACTTCAACGGCGCCGAACCAGCAGACAGCGACAGCTGGAAGATTCAGCCGGAAGACATCGGACAGATGGTTGCAGACCTTCTAAGCATGAATCCGCGAACACTGCCCAGCAAGATCGAAGTCCGGCCCAGTAATCCAAAGTGACCTTCGGCATAGATAATCCCCGACCTGACAGATATGGCGAGAGTTCTCCTGTTTACCCTTATGGCATACAACGTGTGTCTTGCGCAGAGCATCCGGCAACAACCGATTGGTGTCGACCTGTTTCCAGTTCGCGGCTTCTGCATTGCCGCGCCATTGTCGCCTGACCTTCCGGCGTTCGAACGATTCATCGAACAGGAACTGGCCCCGCGCCAGATCAATGTGCTTATCCTACGCGTCGATTTCAACTACGCGTTTGAACGACGCCCGGAGCTCAGGGATAGCAGCGCGCTGTCCAAGGCGGAGGTTAAAAGACTCGTAACCATCTGCAAACGTCACAACATCCGGCTCATACCGCAGATCAATTTGCTGGGACACCAGTCGTGGGCGGAAAACATTCACAACCTGCTGCGGGTGTACCCTCAGTTTGATGAAACTCCTCATGTGAAAATGCCTGAAAAGTACACATGGCCTAATGAGGATGGATTGTACTGCAAAAGTTATTGTCCGCTCCACCCCGACGTACACGCCGTGGTATTTGACCTCGTGGATGAAATATGCGACGCATTTGAATCTGACGCTTTCCATGCAGGCATGGACGAAGTGTTTTACATCGGTGATGAGAAATGTCCTCGCTGTAGTGGACGCGATAAAGCAGAGTTGTTCGCCGGAGAAGTTCGCCGCATCCGGGACCACCTCGCGGCCAGCGGGCGCCGCCTCTGGATCTGGGGAGACCGTCTCATTGATGGCAAGGAGACGGGCCTCGGCATGTGGGAAGCCAGCATGAACAACACGCACCGGGCTATCGACCTGATCCCGAAGGATGTTGTGATCTGTGACTGGCACTATGAGCGCGCCGACAAGACGGCGGTGCTTTTCGCGATGAAAGGACTCGATGTGCTTACGTGTCCCTGGCGGAACCCGGATGTCGCAAAACGCCAGGTGGAAGACATGGGCACTTTCATTCGCGACTCGACACCACAAATGAAAGCGCGCTTTCAGGGCGTTGTTCAAACGGTATGGTCCGATACGAAAAGTTTTCTTGACGGCTATTACGCGGACCGAAAGGATTCCGATGGCGGTAACATGACGCCCTGGTCTTGTTTTAAATCCATCTTTCCGGTGACCACTGAAACGAAAACGAGAAAGAAGTGATCAGACATCGTCGGGGTAGCGCCGCCGGATGACGTCAACGGAGTATCGCATCAGCGAAACAAGTTCTTCCTTGTTGATTTTGTCCATGGCCTTGATGTATAAACAACCCTTGCCGGTTTTCACCTTCCCTACTCTCGCGACGCGTTCCGCATCATCAAGAATTCCGGGCGCGAGATAGACGGTCGTGCTCTGCTTTCGGGGGGAGAAACCCAGTATACACATGTCACCCTCATGACCACTGTCGTACTTATAGTGATAAGTACCGAAGCCTACAATCGATGGCCCCCACATGTGCGCTTGCTCGCCTGTTACTTCTGCCATCAGATTCTTTAGCTGCATGCAATCATTCCGCTGGTTTGCATCGCTGATGCTTCCGATGAACGCATCGACAGATCCTTTCGTCAATGTTGTCTTTGCCTTATACATAGAACCGGTGTTAGGTACGGAATTTACAAAATCGTCGGACGTTGATTGGCTTTAGCCCGCAAAAAATATAACTTGATCCAACGCCGAATCGGGAAACGTATGAAAACCTTCTTTTGTCTGATTGCTATGCTGGCTTTTTTTACCGTGCAGGGTCAACACCACAAGCCATTCCGGATTGCGGTCGCGGGCCTCACACATACGCATGTTCACTGGATCCTGGGCCGCGCGCATGATGGCGATATTGAGATTGTGGGTATTTCAGAGCCCAACAAGGAACTTGCCGAACGATTTCTGCGACAACACAATCTGCCTATGTCATTGTGGTATCCGTCGCTTGAGAAAATGTTGGAGCAGACAAACCCGGAGGCAGTTACTGCTTTCAACAGCATCTACGAACATCTCGAGGTGGTAAAGGTATGTGCTCCCCGAAAGATACATGTGATGGTCGAGAAACCACTTGCTGTGAGCCTGGAACACGCGCGGGAAATGGAGAAGCTTGCCCGCCAGCATGGCATTCAATTGCTGACCAACTATGAAACGACATGGTACGGAAGCAATGCAGATGTTCTCACCGAGCTCGCCACACTTGGCGATATTCGGAAGATTGTCGTTCACGATGGCCATCAGGGGCCGAAGGAAATCGGTGTAAATAAAGAATTTCTCGATTGGCTTACGGATCCTGTTAAGAATGGCGGAGGCGCGATCACGGATTTCGGATGTTATGGCGCGAATCTGGCCACGTGGCTGATGAAGGGAAAACGCCCGCGTGCAGTCTTCGCCGTTACGCAACAGCTGAAGCCGGAAGTATATCCCAAAGTAGACGATGAAGCAACGATCATATTGACATACGAAAAAGCCCAGGTTATCATTCAGGCATCCTGGAACTGGCCGTATGGGCGAAAGGACATGGAGGTCTATGCGACTGGCGGATACGTTATCTCAGACAGGTCAGGTGTCCGCATCAAGCCGGGTGCGGAAGCGCCTGAAAAAAGCAGACCCTCGCCACCGTTGCCGGCCCCGTATCAGGATCCCTTCGCGTACCTGGCAGCGGCTGTGAGAGGTGAGATCACATTGAAGCCTTCGGATCTGTCGGCGCTCGAAAACAACATGCTTGTCATGGAGATTCTTGAAGCTGCAAAGATCTCTGCAAAAGAAGGCAGGAAGGTCGACCTT
>CBKWFZ010000097.1:0-8864 GCA_966673785.1 uncultured bacterium | reverse complement strand
AGAGCAGCAAAGGAAGAAGCATGATCAGGGCCGCTATGGCAAAACAAAGATCAAATGCACGTTTCCGGATTCTCGCCATGTACGAGTCCAGCGGAACTTCCCTCACATTCACGATTGGGATACCGCCCATGTCTGTAATTTCAAAGTTTCTGCCAAAGAGACTGTAATAGTTGGCGACTACCTGTGGACGTACTCCGTTATATTCAGCGACGTTAACCAGGTATTTTATTTCTCCTTCACGGGACAGGGGGAGCGTTATGATGACCTCGTTGAAACGATATTCGTCAAAGATCTTTTGGAAATCCTGAATACCACCGAGGACTTTCAGGTTACGCGAGGTGTTTCTGTGATCGTCCAGGAAACCGATAACAGTACCTTGAGCGCGGCTCAGGTTGTAGTAGCTATGGATCGCCGCAGCCACTTTGCCGGTCCCGACTATCACGATCTTGCTGTTATAGGGTCCGTCCTTGCGATGTGCAACGAGGTAAACGGCTATGAATGAAAAAAAGAATTTCAATACAAGAAAGACAAGACTTGATCCGAGGAACATCGCGCGGGAAATGTCGTCCAGGTCGAGTACTACAAAAAGAAGGGCGCTGAAGGTTACATAGAACAACACCTTCTTCAGCAGGTCGCGGGCCCGTTTCACTACGTCGTCGATGTCGAAAAAACGGTCATTTAGGTTGAAGACGTAGGTGAGGAGCCATGTTACATTCAGCAGTGCCACGAGCACGTTGGGTGTCAGCATCTCACCATAATGAAAGAATGACGCGATCACCAGCGAGATGTTCAGAAGGACGAGGTCAACGACAAGAAATAAGTAAATAAGATTTCTTTTCCTGAAGGTCATTCTTCACCTATCCTGTTACGGTTTTATAAACATCGGCGTATCTTAAAGCAATCTCGTCCCAGACGTAATCGGTATAAACTTTTTGCTGGCACCTGATTGCCAATGCCTCCATCGCACTTTTCTGGTTTATCGCCAGACTTGTTTTTTCCGCCAGGTCCGGTGCATCACTTACCTTAAAAAATAATACCTCGTTGTCGGTGAAGACCTGCTGGTTCTCTGGTATGTCGCTGGCGATAATCGGACGCCCCGCCGATGCCACTTCCAGCAGCATAATCGACATGCCTTCAGTTTCCGAAGGAAATATGAACAGTTCGGCACGGCTGACCAGCGCGAGCAGCGCGGGGAGGGGATGGACAAATCCAAGAAAATGCATGTTCAACGATTGTCCGATACGTCGCAGGTGATCAAGGTAATCGGGATTGTGTGTCAGCTCTCCTGCAATAAGGACCTGACCTTGGTATTTTATTTTCGCCAATGCTTCGAGCATGGTATGACAGCCTTTCGTCTTCATGATCCGCCTTGCGGAAAACAAGATGTATGGGCTGTTGAGTGAAACGCCATCCGGCAGAAACCGCAGTGCAGCGGAAAAGTCAAAAGAACTGGCTGTGACCGGATTGATCCCATTGGGTATGAACGTCACCTTTCGCCCGTACTTTGCGGTATAGTATCCGGTGAGTGGTTCGGATATGCAGGTGCAATGATTAGCCGTGTGGATGAAGAGCCGTTCAACCACCCTGAAGTACATCTTCTCAACAACGTTCCACTTGTCTCTTTTATAAGGTGCTTCGTGTGAAGTCGCCACCACGGGGAAACGCAATCGCAGCAAGGGTATGAAAAAAGCGCTGTCAGTCTTGTGTACATGAATCAGGTCGGCGCGCCGTGTGAAAAGAATGTGAAGAGCAGACACGAAAAAATAAATGAATGCGCCGGTGGCACCTTTTCCGGGGCGTGGTATCTCAATGACCTTTATGCCCGGGATATGATTTTTTGCGGCCGGATCACGATAACAGTAAAGCGTTATGTCAAAAGATTTCCTCAACTGGAAGATCAGGTTTTCAGCAACGCGGTCCGTCCCGCCTTGCGAAGGGAAAGTCTTGATTCCAAAAAAGATCACGCGCTTCTTCATTGAGCCAAGTGTTTCGTTGTGAAGACTTCCCTGTAAAATGAAGCGGTCTCGCGGGCAATGCTCACGGGGTGAAACTTTTGCACGGCTTCCTCGCGCGCACGCTTCCCAATGCTGTTGTCACCATTGCGCCCGAAGACCGTTCGAAGCACGCGTGTGAGGTGGTCAAGATCGTTCCGCCGAAAAAGGAAGCCTGACACTCCGTTCGTGAACATCTCGCGAATGCCCCCGACGTCGGAAGCGATGACGATTCGTCCGCGTGCCATGGCTTCCGCGACGCTCACGGGCAGGGTCTCCTGCAATGACGGGAGTATGAAGAGAGGAGAATCGGCGTAGAGTTTGGCGATTTCCGACTGCGTCAGCCAGCCGTGAAAAACGATATGGTCTGCGAGTCCGGTTTCATTGATCAGCGCCTTGATTTCTGCTTCATAGGCCGCGTCTCTAAAACCGCCAACGACGTGAAGTTTGAATTGGTAGGTATCCTTGAGACGTGCAAGCGCCTGAACTACCACACCGATGTTCTTGCGCCTGCTTATCACACCGACGTAAAGGAGATTGTTGGCCATGCCGGATTCGGATGGTTCGTTCTCCAGAAACATGGGATGAACCGGATTGAAAATTCGTGTCTGGAGCCGTGCATTACCCCTGAACAGTGCGCGGTTGTAATCTGAGATAAATATGATATTTGAGAATCGGGGGAAAACAAACCGTTCAATGCCGGCCTTGAATAGTCCCTTCATTTTTTGTGTCACGCCGTTCATGTACTTCACTTCCTCCGCCATTACGCCGTGCTGCGTGACGACTATTCGGTCCAAAGGAAACCGAAGAAAGCGAAGGATCTGCGGTGTGATCTCCTGTATATGAATCAGATCCGGTTTCTCACGTTCGATTATTCGGTCAAGCGGCTTCGTGTTGATCGCGTAGTCGACGAGTTCAAACTGATTTGCAAACGGAATAAAATGGATGGTGATGTTTGGCGCGAACGAAATGGTCTTTTCGGACTTCGTTTCCTTTGAGAATGCGACGTGCACAATCCGGATGTCCTCGAATCGCCGGAAGCCTTCAAAAAGATTCATGATCACGGCCTCCACGCCACCTTTGACAAGCCGGAGGTCAACGGGCAAAGAGCCCACCATCAGGATCGTAAGCGGAACAGAGTCGGTTTGCACAATCAGCCTTCTTGAGGTAATATGAAATGGTTTGATACCGAAATCGGTTTCTCCGGCATGGCAGATCTTTTCTTGCCGTTGTTCATCCGGAATGCGTGTCCGCGTTTTTTTTGGGGAAAGCAGTGGGGAAAAGCTTTATTCTTCAGGCAAATCATACACATACCAAACAAGGTCTGAGGGGTAGTTTCCTCAGCCTTATGTAAGGCTGTTAAATTTTCATTCCTGCTTGTTTGCCCGTGAGATGGTGCGACCTTACATCAGATAAAAAGTGTGCAATAGCATTTTCCGCCCCAATTTCCTTAGTTTATATGTTCAAGTGTGAAAAGACCTCATTTTTTGAGCTTAATAACCAGACTCTTTTTTAATGCGACATGTCGGGGTTCACAGTGCTTCTGCTAGCTGTGGGGTGGATGTACACCCCCTGGTCCGCCGTCCCTTGTACGCCATCGGTTGTATCTTTCTGCTTCTGTTAGAGACTTCGATTGGGAGTCTGCAGGCTCAGGATTGCAATTGCCCGACGATTTGCGTACCGTGCGCAGGAGGAGTGCTGTCCTTGTCCTTGCGGTATGATGGTGAGCCGTCTTTAGTCACCGTGAATGAATTAAATCACGAGTCATTTTCCGATTATCTGAACACCGGAGATGTTATCACGCTCAGCGGTAGTCTGCCAAATGGCCGGTTCAGGGGAAATTCACTTGAGTTTGAAGTCAATGGAACCGTCAGCTTCACCACCGGTACTACGTGCAACGCCGGATTGCATGTGAACAAAGTTTTGGGCGGTACGTTCACAATCATTTCCGGCCAAAGCAACGCGGGGGAGCTATGCTGCGCCGACGGTCCTTTCGTCGATCTCCAGCCACCGGAATTGATTTCTTCCCTTGAAGATATTCCAACCCTGATAACGTCGGGATGTGAAAAGACTGTTACATGGCAGGTACCCTCCTTTTCAGACTGCAACACCGTTGACATTACAAGTAGTCATTCTCCCGGAGAAAGTTTCCCTGTTGGGGAGACAATGGTGACCTACGAAGCGGTGGATGCGAAGGGGAATTCGGCAACGTGGTCGTTCACCGTTAAGGTGATGGATGAATTGCCACCCGTGATTCAAAACTGCCCCACGAACATTATCGTCGAAACGTCCTTTGCAAATGGCGCGATCGCCGACTGGGACGTGCCCCAGGCGATCGATAATTGCGGCCCGCTTTCATTGAAGTCATCTCACGACCCGAACACGTTTTTTCCTCCCGGTACCACCAGTGTCTCCTATTCGGCGACCGACAATTCAGGGAATACCTCCCAGTGTGTTTTTGATGTAACTGTGGTCGTATCACCACCCGAGCCGGATCTGGAAGTTCCCGAGCCCGAAATACTTAACCCTGTGATAACTGTGAACGGTGACGGCATCAATGACAAGCTGATGCTTGCGCACATCGGGCTTTATCCGGCGAACCAGGTCACGATCGTCGACCGGTGGGGCAACGAAGTGTTTAGCGCCTCGGGTTATAACAATGAAAGTGTTGTCTGGACGGGTAGAGGAGCACGGGGCGAGGTCTTGCCTACCGGAACCTACTTTTATGTTATTCGTATCCTGGCCGGGGAAAAAACGGTTTTGCGAAAAGGATTTATTGAACTCATCAACTGATGAAGATGAGAACCATAGACCAATCGTTGAGACGTCACCTATGGATTTTACTCCTGATTGCCGTGGGGCCAGTCGTTGTGCAGGCGCAGCTGCGACCAGTGTTTTCCCAGTACATGTTCAACCCCCTGGTCGTGAATCCAGCCTATGCCGGAGCTGATGATGCGTTGAATCTGACACTCGCGGCGCGAAGTCAATGGTCCGGTCTCGAGGGCGCTCCGGAAACATTTACGTTTTCTTCCCACGCACCTTTTCCACGGAGGCGTATCGGCGCCGGCATTGTTTGTATTAATGATCGTATTGGTGTTCATAAAAATTTCTCACTGCAGGCGGTGGCGGCTTATCATCTCAGGCTGGCCAGGAGAACCAGCGTTTCTTTCGGTCTTCAGGCTGGGTACAGGAATGTACGTGCTGATTATCTGTCCCTTGACGGGAATGCCGCCGGTGATCCGCGTATTCCTGCATCTGCGGTTTCTGCAAGTCATTTCGATGTAGGGGCAGGGTTGTTTCTGAAAGCGAAAAACATGCAGGCCGGAATCTCGGTACCAGGCTTCATTCCTGCAAAATGGGCTGTTAACGACTCGGCTACTGTTAAGGCAGGCATTCGGACT
The DNA here is from genome assembly GCA_966673785.1 of uncultured bacterium. Classification (GTDB taxonomy): domain Bacteria; phylum Bacteroidota; class Bacteroidia; order Cytophagales; family Cyclobacteriaceae; genus Ohtaekwangia. The sequence continues at coordinate 3,472 of CBKWFZ010000097.1, read as the reverse complement.
GTTCAACTTTTTTCGCGCTACACGGTAAAATTAAATGAGGTGCTGGACTTCGTGCCCTCATGCTTCCTGATGTACAGCAAGGGCGTCTCACCGATGGTTGACGTCAACGGAGGTGTATCTGTTTACGATGTGCTTTATACCGGTGTGTCATGGCGGATCGGTGAATCAGTAGGGGCTCTCTTGCGGGCCGGCGTGACGCCGCAATTAAATATCGGCTACAGCTACGACGTCGTTACTGGCCCGGTCGAGTCGGTGGCTGGCGCGTCGCACGAGGTGACAATCAATTATCTTTTTCGGTTTTCGCGACACAAAATCAGTTCACCCCGATGAGAATATGTGCAGCTATATTCTTGTTCGTGATGATTGCCCCGATTCCGTTAGTGGCCCAGGGCTCGGTCTTCGGCCTTGCCGTGAGCCTCGAAGAACAGGCTGACCGGCTCGTTGAGAACGGAAGTTATCAGGAGGCCATTTCCTATTATGAAAAGTCCCTGAAAAAGAATAATAAGGAAGAGGTCCGGCTCAAGCTCGCGCGAACAAACTTCAGGTTGCATCAGTATCAGGACGCAGCAACATGGTTTGCCGGTTGTGACCGGAGTAAGCTGGCAACCCAGGACCTTTTTATGTTCGGAGATGCCTTAGCCGCGTCCCGACGTTATGATGAGGCCCTGACTTGTTTCACCGACTTTCTTAAAAAGACACCTGACGACGAGTGGGTAAACCGGAGAGTCTGGCGAATTCGTAACCTGGCTTATCTCCTTGAAGATTCACTGCAGTACTCAGTTCGGAGGCTTTCCGTCAATTCCCCCGGAAATGATTTTGCAGCCGTAACCTACGACGACGGAATTCTGTTTGTTTCCAATCATTACTATTCCCCCGTTCAATCCGTGGACCCTGCCTCGCAGCGTCCGTTTTACAAGATGTTCTCGGGTAAAAAGAACCTGGATGGTGTTAGCGAAGCATTTAATGGTCGGGAAATGGTAGCGCGACCGTTGCGATCAAAGTTTCACAACGGTCCCTTTTGTCTTTATGACAGCGGACGGAAGATGGTGCTGACAGCTTCGTCGAGGCGCCAGGACAGCAACGGTGGCCGCCCCCTGCATTTGTATTTCGCGCAACGGACAAGCGGCGCGTGGCAGATTGTCAGCGCCTTTCCATATAATGATCCGTCCTCATCAACCACTGATCCCTACATCACCCCGGATGGGAAAACGTTATACTTTGCTTCAAACAGAAAGGGCGGATTTGGCGGACGTGACTTGTACCGCAGTGATTTCAACGAAGGCCGATGGCAGAAACCGGTGAACCTTGGGTCCGTCATCAACACGCCGTTCGATGAGGGGTTCCCGCACGTTTCGGAAAACGTGCTCTACTTTTCCTCCAACGGCCATGCCGGTCTCGGAGGAGTCGATATATTTCGGGTGGATATGAACGTCGGCGCGATGGAAGATGTGGTGAACGTCGGCTTTCCCCTCAATACCCACGCCGATGATTTTGGGCTGGTCTTTTCAGAACCCGGATATCGCGGATTTTTTTCAACGTCAAGAGGGAACGGTGACGATGATATATATGAATTTCAGATGGATCAGCAAACGTATCCTTTGCTGGTTGATGGCATTATCAAACAAAGAACGAATCTGCCGTTGTCGGGCGATTCGTTGCGCATTCTTCCCGGTGCCACGTTGTTCTTAATTGATCATTCGCGCAATGTTACCGTGGAGGAAACAATGTCGGACGAAACAGGAAAATTCAGCTTCAGTATTCCATACTTCAGTTTCTACCGGATCCGGGTTCTTCAGCCGGACGGAACCGATGCAGTGGTTAGCCTGGAAATCCCGCGAAAGAAACAGGAAGATTGGTTTCATGAAATTGTGATTGTAAATGACGCTTTTCTAAAACCTGTGCAGGGAACGAAGTATGACTAAGCGGGAATTCATATCAACCGTGATCATTATGCTTTGCATCGTCTCGGCATCGTTGTTCGGACAGGACAAAGCCACCATCCAGATCAAGACTTTTGATGAGTCGTTGCAAATTATGCCGAACGTTGAGCTGTCGGTGAATAAAGGCAGCTTTGTCAGGACCGGTCAGCGGGGAACGACATTTGTTGATCTGCCAGCCGGAAGCCTCCCTCCGAAAACAATTGAGTTAAGGAACGAAAACTTTGAAGCCGCATCATGGAACTTCGGGAAAGGCGTTCTTGAAGTTATTGTCAGAAAGAAAAGCTATCGCATTGAAACCTACTACCTGACGGGGGCGGATGGAAAGCGACTGGGAAACACCACTGTCTTGTTTGTTGGTTTGGATACGCTCAGAATTACAAGCGATGGGTCGGGAAAGATCGAAATCCCTTTATCGCGAAACGAACCTGCACCAGGAAAAGAAAAATTCATGATTGCCAACCGGCGCGTCGAAAAGGTTTCATATTCCAATAGCGGTAACGTTATTACCGTAGCCGATGTCAAGCAGAAGGAAGAAACCGTCGTCGAATCAAATCAGATAAAGAAAAGCGACTCCTTCGATCTGGATAACCTCGACTCAATTCAGTCGCTTACCGTCTTTTACTCGGTGTTCAAGAATTTTCCGTTTTCGAAACTGGATGAGCCAACGCGCAGAAGGATAGACCTGAAGTTGTATGAACTGATGACCAAAGCACAGCAATCACATCAGGCAGCGGGTCTTTCGGAGGATGTTCTTGGCCGGATTTCAGATTCAACTTTTGTCCAGGAGGATATAAAAAGTCTGGTCACGCGTGCCGAAATGGAACGACGCATGCTGACGGAGTTACGGGATGATTTCAACGATAAAATCCAGATGATCAATGAAAAGCTGCAGGGAGGAATCGAATCGCTCAGTGACGAGGAGCGTAACCTGCTTCTTGCGGACATCCAAAACCTGGAAGCGATTCTTAAGGAAAACGAAAACCGGTTCTACAAAAACCAGTCAGATTATCATGGTATACTTACGGCCATCAAGGAGAAGTTTTTTGACGTACGCGAGCTTGAAAGCAGACTCACATTGAGTGAAGCGCAACGCGAACAGGAGAGGGCTGAGTATCGGCGAAAAATGCTCACCATTGTGTTTGTGGCGCTGGCTTTGGCGGTGATTATCGTATTGCTCGTTTATTTCAGCAGAAAATTGAATCGCAAGAAGGAAGAGCTGATGGTTGCGAATAACGAGATCGTGAGGATTAACGCAAATCTTGAAAACCTGGTGCACCAGCGCACAAACATGCTTGTGCGTGCTCACGCTGAGCTGGATACGTTTCTTTATAAAGCAAGTCACGACCTGCAGGGGCCGATTTGTTCAATCATTGGTTTGTGTCACATTGCAGGTCGCACCGTCAACCCGGAGTCGCTGGAGTTGGTGCAGCGCACGTACGCGACCGCCAGGGCAATGGACAGAATGCTGAGGAAACTGAAAATCATCAGTGAAGTGAACCGGCCCTCGGATCCGTCAATGATCCGACTGAAAT
>CBKWFZ010000096.1:0-8910 GCA_966673785.1 uncultured bacterium | reverse complement strand
TTCATTTTTACTTCTACGCCGACTTTGGCCTGATCGGCGGAGCTTCTGGGCAGAGCGAGATCAATTTCCTTAAAAGCATTAAGTAATAAACCCGAACAATCCATTCCGGCCCGTGTCGTGCCTCCGTATCGGTATGGTGTACCCAGAAAACTTCGTGCGGTGGAGATGACGCGGTCTACCTTTTCATCCCGGACAGATGCCTTCCGCGTCGACGCACACGACACAAGAAAAAGTGTAAGGGCAATTCCTGCGAGGACGAAAAGCTTTTTTTTACTTTGCAGCTGAAAAAATGTAGTCATACTGATTCAAAAAAGTATACCAAATATACATAATCATGCCATTTACTGAAGTGTCGCCCGATATCGCAGAAGCGTTTAAATCGATTATCGGGACAGATTACGTGATCACCGACCCCGAGAGGCGACGCTTTTACGGTCACGATGAAACCGAAGACTTCCATTTCCTTCCGGAAGTTGTCCTTAAGCCGGCTTCCGCCGAAGAGATCAGTGCCATCATGAAGTTATGCAGTGAGCATCGGATCCCGGTGACTCCCCGCGGTGGCGGGACCGGTCTTAGCGGGGGCGCACTCCCCGTTCATCATGGCGTCATTCTTTCCATGGAACGATTCAACCGGATTCTGAATATTGACGAGCTTAACCTTCAGGCAACGGTCGAGCCAGGCGTAATAACGGAGGTGTTCCAGCAGGCCGTCATGGAGAAGAACCTTTTTTATCCGCCCGATCCCGCCAGCAGCGGATCGTGTTTTATCGGAGGAAACGTATCGGAAAACAGCGGTGGTCCGAAGGCCGTGAAATACGGTGTCACCCGCGACTACGTCCTCAACCTCGAAGTGGTTCTGCCAACAGGCGATATCATCTGGACCGGGGCCAACGTCCTGAAAAATGCTACGGGGTATAACCTTACCCAGTTGATGTGCGGCAGTGAAGGCACCCTCGGAATCATCACAAAAATTGTTTTCAAACTTCGCGGCCTTCCCAGAAAATCAGTACTCCTTCTAATTCCCTTCTCGACGAATGAAGAGGCGTGCAAGGCGATTGCCGCCATCTTCACGGCAGGACTTACACCTTCCGGCATGGAGTTCTTTGAACGGGAAGCTGCGATGAAGACGATCTCCTATTGCGAAAAGATCTACAATGCCCGGGTGAACACATCGTTCCCCGAAAACATGGACGCCTACCTGCTTTGTGAACTTGACGGCAACGACGACGATATCCTGATGAAGGACGCGGAAATGGTCATGGAGGTCGTACAACAATTCAACACAGGCGAAGTTCTGTTTGCCGACACCGCATCGCAAAAGGAGGAACTTTGGAAGATCCGCAAAAACATTTCGCCGGCCGTCAACGCCTACACGCTCACGAAAGCCGAAGATGTGGTCGTACCGCGCGGAAATCTTCCCGCGATGATTGCCGGTATCAAAGAGATCGGAAGGCGGTACGGGTTTAACAGTGTGTGCTATGGACACCTTGGCGACGGCAATCTTCACATTAACGTTCTGAAGGAAGATATCCCCGATACGAAATGGACAACGGAAGTGATGGATGGTGTCGGCGAGATCTTTGGTCTTGCAGTCAGGCTTGGCGGTACGCTGTCAGGAGAGCACGGTATAGGCATTGCCAAGCGTCCCTATATGCCGGTTGCGATGAAGGAAATGAACCTGAATCTGATGCGTGGAATTAAGAATGTTTTCGATCCGCATGGAATCCTCAACCCGGGAAAGATCTTTTGATCGGCAAACGCCGACTTTAGGGAATAAATCCTAATTTACATCATGACCTGGAGTACAATCATTACGATCGCCGTCATTATCGTCGTCTTCATCATTCTTTTCAAGGTATTCAAGTGGGTTCTTCGTTTGCTTGTGCTCGTAGTTTTTCTCCTGATCGCTTTTGTGACAAATCCGCCGGTAGAAGCGCATCGCGAGGCGGTCGAACGGAAAGCCGCGAAAGAGAACAGCGACGTCGAACATGTTACTATTGAGGCAGACGATTATTACGTCTTTTCGCTTACCCACTCCGTTACGCGTGGCGAGAGAAAACTGATCGGTGCGGGTGCATTTACACAGGTCGTTATTTTCCGGCAACCCTGAACTTAATCAATACACCATGAATAAGAAAGTACTAATGGCGCTGGTGTCCGCACTCTGTCTCGCATGCGGAACACAAAAAAGTGAACAAACTTCCACCGCCGTGGAGGAACCGCTGCCAAACACGTTGAGTCCCGCGCTGGCCGCCGAAGGCTGGTACCTGCTTTTTGACGGGAGCACCATGAACGGATGGCGCATCTTCCGGAACGCCGAAAACAACAGCTGGGAAGTCGCCGACGGAACGTTACACTGCAAACCGTTTGTCGATAATGGTACCAACGACCGGTCGGATCTCGTAACCGAAGAAACATACGATAACTTCGAACTCTCCTTCGAGTGGAAGATCTCTCCGCAGGGCAATAGCGGCGTCATGTTTCGCGTATCCGAGGAATATGAACAGCCCTATGCGTCGGGCCCGGAGTATCAGGTTATCGATAATGAGGGATATCCCGGTGATCTGCAGCCCGGGCAGCACGCCGGAGCAAACTACGACATGCACGTGCCCGCAAAAGCTGTCGCCAATCCTCCAGGTGAATGGAATGCCAGCAAAATTATCGCGAATGAAAACCATATAGAACACTGGTTAAACGGCGAGAAGGTCGTGGAATACGATCTTTATTCTGACGACTGGAATCAGAAAAGACTAGCCAGCAAATGGAAAGACTTTCCCGGATATGGCATGACTAAAAAAGGGCACATCGACCTGCAGGACCATGGCAACGAAGTTTGGTTCAGGTCCATCATGATCAAACCCCTTTAGGAAAGCGTAAGTCACTCCTCTATGTGCGGAATTACCGGCATATTCGCGTTCAACCTTATCGGGAAATTCCACAAGATCCACGTCACAAACGCGACGCAGGCGATCAGTAAACGTGGTCCCGATTTTCAGGACATCTATCTGGAGGAGTGGGTGGCGCTCGGTCACCGGCGACTGTCGATCATTGATACCTCGTCACATTCCAATCAGCCTATGTGGGATGAGTCCGGAAGGTACTGTATCATATTTAATGGAGAAATATTCAATTACAGGGAACTCCGGAAAGAACTAACCGATCGCGGCGTGACCTTCTTCTCTCAGGGTGACACCGAGGTTTTACTGAAACTGTTTATTCATCAGGGCGAAAAGTGTCTGCCACGACTTAACGGCTTCTTCGCTTTCTGCATTTACGACAAAGCCGAACAAACATGCTTTGTCGCGCGTGACCGGTTCGGAATTAAACCGCTGTATTATTGCTTCGACGAAGACAAGTTCATCTTCGCCTCGGAAATGAAGGCGATGCTGCAGTACGGTATTGACAAGACGCTCGATATCGATTCGCTGCTCATGTATTTTCAGCTGAACTACATTCCGGGACCCGACTCGGTTTTCACAAGTGTCAAAAAACTCCTTCCCGGACAGTACCTCGTTGTCCGGCGGCAGGAGATCACGCATGGTCAATACTATGAGATTCCTTATAACCCTGAGACTGTCCGCCACGACCTGTCGTATGACGAGGCATGCCGTGAGTTTGCCAGACTATTGGAACAATCGGTTCGGCGAAGGCTCGTCTCCGACGTTCCATTGGGTGCATTCCTGAGCGGCGGGATCGATTCATCGGTAATAACCGGTCTTGCGGCGCGACACAAACCCGACATTCATACTTTTTCAATCGGTTTTCGCGACGAAAAGTTCTTTGATGAAACCCATTACGCGGATCTGGTCGCGCGACACTTCCGGACGCGTCATACGGTGTTCTCGCTGAGCAATGACGATCTCTATGCGCATGTTGACGATGTGCTTCGTTATATCGATGAACCGTTTGCCGATTCATCGGCGCTGGCAGTCTACATACTCAGCCGCGAAACGCGTAAACACGCAACGGTGGCGCTGTCTGGCGATGGCGCCGACGAAATGCTGGGTGGCTATAACAAACACGCGGCGTTCTACCGGATGTTCTACCCGGGCTGGAAGGAAAAGACCGTTTCTGCTTTCGCACCGCTATGGGCCGCGTTGCCTCAGTCACGAAGCAGCACGTGGGGAAATCTCGTGCGCCAGCTGAACCGGTTCAGTCGCGGCAGCCGCCTCACCACTTCGGAGCGATACTGGCAATGGGCCGGTTTCATCTCAGAAACTGAGGCCGCTGATTTGTTCACCGAAAAGGCCCTTGAAGAAAGAGCAGGCAGATACGCTGAACGAAAGTCGCAGTTACTGGGAAAGCTTAAAAAGGATAGCGGGATGAACGATATCTTTTTTACCGACATGAAGCTTGTACTTGCGAACGATATGCTTACGAAGGTTGATCTCATGAGCATGGCGAACTCACTCGAAGTAAGACCCCCCTTCCTGGACTACGAGCTCGTGAATTTCGTCTTCAGCCTGCCATCGGAGTACAAGATCAACGGAAAAATGCGGAAACGCATTCTGCAGGACAGTTTTCGTGATATGCTACCCGAAGCATTGTACAACCGCCCAAAAAAGGGATTCGAGGTACCGTTACTGAAGTGGTTCCGTCGCGAGATGAAGACGATGATCCTGGAGGAAGTCCTTGACGACGCGTTTATCCGTGAGCAGGGGATATTCAAACCTGAGCGGATCGCGAGCCTGCGGGAACGACTGTTTTCCGGAAACCCCGGTGACATACACGCGCAGATCTGGGCGTTTATTGTATTTCAGCGATGGTGGAAACGGATATTCAGGGCATAACCGCAACTTTTTCAGGCAATGCTGCAAACGTTTTAGCACGAAAAGGCTCGTGCGACGGCCAACATTCAACCTAACCTGACTTGCGAAATGCCCTCTTATCCGGCGTCATGTTCACTGACACATGCCATTTTCGAGTCTGTCTGGCAAACATCGCGTCTTTACCCGGTCGCTATTTTTGACACACTTACCAAGAACCTTACAAACAACAGAGTTCCGCATACCGTGGCTGGCAGGCTGCCGTAACTAATCCGTTACTTTGAACCATAATTTTTTAACCAAATCTCAAAAAACATGAAAAAATTATCAATGCTTTTTGCTCTTGTAATGCTCTTTACCGTTGCGGCGAATGCACAAGAGTTCAAAAAATTTAAAGTAGGCCTTGGCGCGGGCTACGCTATTCCTGGCGGTAGTGGCGCTAAAGGTGGTCTGCTTTGGACGCTTGAGCCTGCATATCGCATCAACGACCAACTCGCGGTAGGTCTCCGTATTGAAGGCGCGGTCCTCGTTAGAGGGTTTTCGGAAGATATCAGCGATGAAGTGGATCTGGACATTGCCGGCATTTCTTCTTACACGCTTAACGGCCAGTACTATTTCAACAACAACAGCTTCCGTCCTTTCGTAGGAGCTGGTTTGGGTATGTTTTCTCTTGCCGCTGTTACTGCTGAAGTTGACGGTGAGGGGACCCTTACTGCCGCAGCATCTGAAACCAAGTTTGGCTTCTACCCTCGCGTAGGTTTCGACGCTGGTCACTTTACCCTGGCTCTCGAATACAATCTTATCCCTGCCACGGAAGTTGGCGAAGCGGAAGTTAAGAACAGCTACATCGGTATCCGTCTTGGTGGATTCTTCGGCGGCGGTCGCAAGTAATCTTTATCTTTTATTTAATAGACAAAAGGGTTGGCCAAGGGGGTCAGCCTTTTTTGTTTTATCTGGCTCAACATATGCGTGAATGTCAAATTTTCAATTTCCAATTGGATAACCTAACGATTCCAGCGCGGCTGTTCCCCCGTCGGGGGTAAGGGGTGCGCGTTGGGCGATTGTGCACAACTGAGTTTCAAGTTTCAAAAGTTTCAAGTTTCAAGAGAGATAAAGTTTGAAAGTTAAATTCTCTGCGTTCCTCAGCATCGTGGCGTCTCTGCCTGCCTGCCGGAATCTTACGAAGGCAGGCGTTTGGTGTATTCGGTGCTAACCACTGCCAGATCCGTGACCACTGTTTTGAGCAGTTTCAAGTTTCAAGTTTCAGAAGTTTCAAGTTTCAAGAGAGATAAGGCTGGAAAGTTAAATACCTTGCGTTCCGTTGCGCCTTTGTGCCCTTGCGGTGAAATGCATTCAGGATTCTCATTCAATTGCATTCTCTGCAATAAGAAACTTCGAATTTCAAGTGTTTCAAAGAGATTCAAGATTTCAGATTGCATATCCACCGTTTCACAGAATTTTATTGTGACTTTTTCGGACACAAGGTTAAATTTCAACCTGTTTTGTTAAAAATTTATCATTTTTTATCAAACTAGGTTTAAAAATGAACCAATCTAAAACGTTTGCTGCTATTTTTCTTTCAAAGTGGGTTATTTTTTAACCGGGGAAATACTAATTGCATCAACTTATTCCTAACTAAACCTAACTTTTATGATCGAAGTACTACCCGACTCCACGGCCGCGTTAGCCGGTGCAGAGTTCGCTCTCGCCGATTCCGTAAAGGCAGTTCAGGCCCAAATGACTGAGTTGCACAATACAACGCTGCTCACCGCCAACAATATCTGGATGCTCATATCCGCACTACTCGTTTTTATTATGTCACTTGGATTCGGATGCGTTGAATCCGGATTTACCCAGGCGAAAAACACGGTCAACATTCTTTTCAAGAACACCGTCGATACATGTATCGGTCTCGTGGTTTACGCCTTCATCGGCTTTGGACTAATGTACCCGGGAACTTTCAACTTTATTGAAGGATGGTTCGGATTTGCCCAGTTCGGACTCTCGACGGCTGCCGATTACACCCCGTTCGGTTATGTCGGCGGTGGCTATACGTACTGGACCGACTTCCTCTTTCAGGCAGTCTTTTGCGCCACTGCAGGTACCATCGTTTCCGGAGCCGTTGCAGAGCGAATCAAGATCAGCGCATACTTCCTGTTCACATTCTTCCTGACGGGCTTTATCTATCCTATACTCGGAAGCTGGAAATGGGGCGGCGGATGGTTGAATGATTACGGCTTCTACGATTTTGCCGGATCAACCGTCGTGCATTCGGTAGGTGGCTGGGCCGCTCTCGCCGCTGTGATTTTGCTTGGTCCCCGTATCGGAAAATATGAAAACGGACAATCAAACACTTTCCCCAATTCTTCGGCACCGTTGGCCATGCTCGGCGTTTTCCTGCTTTGGTTTGGCTGGTTCGGCTTCAACGGCGGATCAGTGCTTTCTGCCGACCCTGAATTGATCTCGTTCGTCTGCGTAACAACGGCACTGGCTGCTGCTACTGGTGGTCTCGGGGCACTTGTTTCGGGTCTGATGGCATTCAAACGTTTCGACCTGGGAATGGTGCTCAACGGTATTCTCGCCGGATTGGTCGGGATCACTGCAGGAGCTGACCAGATGAGTCCCAATGAAGCCATGCTCATAGGTCTTGTCTGCGGCTTTGTTGTCGTATATTCTGTAATCCTGCTTGACAAGTTCAGGATCGACGATCCCGTCGGTGCAATTTCGGTGCACCTGGTCTGCGGAATGATCGGTACGCTCGCTGTGGGTGTCCTCGGCAAAATGGCCGGCGGCGAACAGATCGTGAAGCAGTTGGTGGGCATTGTGTCTTACGCTGTCCCCGCGTTCGGACTTTCATTCCTCGTGCTGTTCATACTGAAGAGTACCATGGGGATCAGAGTTTCCGCGGAGCACGAGCGCACCGGTCTCGACAGCCACGAGCACGGTATGCGCGGTTACACCATTACATACGAAGATTAACACGATACTCATTTACCTAAACCGTGGAGAGTCCGCCTTTGGCGGGCTCTTTTTTTATGATCCTCGCACCCAAAGATTAACCAGGAACGGGACAGAAAAGCTGCAAGTCAGCCGCCCTTCCGTCAGAGAACTTTAGCTTATAAGATCATGTGTCCCCCCTGGGCCTGAGCAGATTCCCGTACAGCTCCTCCGGGGCATCTGGATGGCCGCGCAAAGGGTAGGTGTCTCACCCATGTGTCACCCATGAGACACCCCTTAATAAGAGTGGGATATGTGTGGCCGGGGGGGGGCTGCAGGGAACTTACCAGCTAATGAGGTTAACGGGAAGATAGATTACGGTTCATCAATTATCTTATGGAAGCCCAAAACAGATCGGATAATATGGCGATACCCGGGATCACAGATTCCGGTGAAGCAGGAAAAAAGATCATCCCGGGGCCGTGCTAATATTAAGAAATTGTTAATTTTTTGCCGTTTTCAATCGTTTGAGCTGCGATTTCGAATTAACCTCATTCCAATCCAGAATTCAATTTTCGTCCGCCAAACGGGTCGGATTAAAATCCCGGCCGATCAAAAACCCTGGATTTTTGTGAATTCCGACCTTTATAAAAGGCATTTGGCAAAAAACGGAAAAGCGAAAGATATGATAACAATCTGTTGAACAGTGGATTACCATTCAATCGATGATTACTTTTTCTTAGCTTGAGGAAATGAAAACCATTTAAACTGTTACGATTATGATTTCGACAGTAGATAGAAACAAACAGGAAGTATTGAAAGCTGAACTGATGGCGCAATATCCGGCCCTCGGCGGCAAGACACTCAATACCGAATCAATTCAAAATCTGATTTCGGAAGTTTCCATGATCACGCATCAGGACGAGGCGGTGATTGCACAGGAGATTGAGAAGAAACTGGAATACATTAGTTCAAAATCGATCTAAAAAGCAAGGGGTCCGATTCAATAAGGCTGCTCAGCAACGAGCAGCCTTTTTTTATGCCTATTAAAATTCGCTGAATAGCCCGCACACACATATTTCGTTTCACGGACAGGTAAATTCTCCGTAGATCATTCTGACCGAAACCGAGGTCATTGAAAATATCATAAAAATTATACCGATAGGGTCAATTTCGACCCATACCTACAACGATTTCGTTAATTTTT
>CBKWFZ010000095.1:0-8912 GCA_966673785.1 uncultured bacterium | reverse complement strand
CCAGCATTTCTGCTACATCTTTTTGTACCCAGTCGGGTCCCTGTATCGGCCCCCAGATTTCACATTTGTTGTCTTTGAAGTGAGCGATACAATTGACCGGTTCCATGCAGCTGTGCGACTGATAGGGGGTCTCATAAACCGCATCGACTTTTTTCGAACTGTTCGCAAACACGCGTTCGGCATCTCCTTTTGTCTTGAACATCAGCGGTTTCGCTGAAAGGCTTTCGCGCATCGTCTTATAGAGCGTGTCGGTATCATGATGTGGGAATCCGGTGTCGTCCCACTCCACCTTAAGCGCCTTGCGTGCCTGCATCGCTGACCAAAGGTTGTCAGCCACAATGGCCACGCCTTCGCGCTTGTGGGAGAAGACATTCATCTGAATCTTAAGCACGTGTTTCACTCCCGGTACAGCTTTCGCGCCGGAGTCGTCGAATGATTTTACCTTGCCGAGAAACTTCGGGTTCCGTTCCACAACGGCGTATAGCATGCCCGGTAGTCGTTTGTCAAGACCAAACACTGCTTTGCCGTTGACTTTTAAGGGTACATCCTGCCGCGGCATCGGCTGTCGGATGAACTTGTAATTTTTCTTGTCTTTCAGGACGACGTCGTCGGGCGGAGTCATTTTGCTCGCCGCCTCAACGAGTTCGCCGTAATGCAATTTCCTGCCGGTGGATTTGTGAATCACTTCACCATTGGCAGCATTACATTCGCTGGCAGCGACCTTCCATTTTTCAGCGGCTGCGCGGATAAGCATCTCACGTGCAGTTGCTCCCAGCCGCAGAAGACGTTGATAGGATCCCCGGATGGTTGAGCTTCCGCCGGTAATCTGGCTGCCATATTTTGTCTGACTGCCTTCTGCGAAAACAATGTTGACCATATTCAGATCGACCTCCAGTTCTTCGGCGATCATCTGCGGGACAGATTGAAAAGAACCCTGCCCCATTTCTGCCCGGTGATTAATGATGGTAACCTTTCCGGTGGTGTCAATGGATATCCATGCATTCAGTTCGACCCCGAGGTTTTCAGCCATCTCTTTTTGGATGACCTTCGACTCCTGCCCGTTCGCCGGGGAGAATACTCCGAGAGAAAGAGCTGCCCCGGTTAGCCCCGACGCCTTGATAAAGAAACGCCTTGAAATCTTATTCTGAGAATCCATACAGTGAGGGTTTACGGTTTAACCTTTGCTTGCTTTTTGTCCCATTATTGCAGCGGCCTTCTTAATTGCTGTTCGGATGCGGGGATATGTTCCGCAGCGGCAGATGTGACCCTGCATGGCCGTGTCGATGTCTTTATCCGTAGGGCTTGGTATTTTTTTGAGCAGGGCCGTGGCTGCCATGATTTGCCCGGACTGGCAATATCCACATTGCGGTACCTGTTCCATGATCCACGCCTGCTGTACAGGATGTGAATTGTCTTCCGACAATCCTTCGACCGTGGTTATGTTGCGTTTGGCTGCGGCGGACACAGGTATGGAGCACGAACGCACCGGGCTGCCGTCCAGGTGAACCGTGCAGGCGCCACATTGGGCAATTCCGCATCCATACTTCGTACCGGTGAGACCGACGACGTCACGTATTGCCCAAAGCAGGGGCATCCTGGGATCCACATCGATGGTGTAATCCTTGTTGTTGATTTTTAGGGTGAAGGCGGGCATTGATTTGGAGGTTATTGAAAAGAAATTTAAGTATTTCCTGCAAGACCATCACCAGGCGGACAGGTCCTGCAGAGGGCTTTATGTAAATTTTGCACTTTTGCGGATCAATGACAGTCCTTATTTGTTAATAAAAAGTTAAAATGACGGGTGCGGATTTTCGACAACCCGGAAACTGAAATCGACGGTTGGGTCACAAAATTTTTCGACAGGTGCATAGGTTGACGAATTTGATCCAAAAAATAAAAAACGTATGAAGCTCACGCATTCTTTACTTTTGATCACACTCCTTTCTTTGGGTACCGCATCGGCAATCGCGCAGCATACACTTGTCGTGACTGTGAAGAATATCAAGCAGTCGGAAGGTACGGTCCGGGTTGCGCTGTTCAACGATGAGGACTCTTTTCTCGACAAAGCTTTTCAGGGTAAAACGGTGAAGGTGAATGGTACTGAAGTCTCGGTTGAGTTTGGCAATCTGCCCGCGGGCGAATACGCGTTAAGTGTATTTCACGATGCAAATGATAATGGTGAACTGGATAAGAACTTTATGGGGATTCCAAAGGAAGGCTTTGGCTTCGGAAACAATGCGATGGGGACGTTTGGTCCACCGTCATTCGAAAAGGCAAAGTTCAATCTCGATGATGAGTCGACGAAGCATGAGATCGTATTGAAATTTATGTGACGGTCATCGGCAGCTGTCCAGGAGCGGAGTGATCTCCTTCACATCGAACATTCCGCCGTCGTTTCCCCAGCTGTTGTAGATATAGGTCGCTATTTCAGCAACTTCCAGATCGGAAAGATTGGGCTGCGGTGGCATCGCCATATTGTACACTTTGTCGTTCACGACTATCTCCCCTTGTTTTCCGAAACGAATGAGGCAAATGACATCATCACGATGGCTGACCATATAATCGGATTTCCGCAGCGGAGGGTAAAGCTCGCCGAGACCACTGCCATCCGCCTGGTGGCAGTTCTGGCAGTTTGCCTTGTATAATTGTTCCCCTTTGATATAGTACTGCCGGAACTTTGTCTTTTGCGCGCGTTCTTTGCTGTCCAGGGTACATCCGCTAATGATCACTGCAGCGACCAATATCGAAATGTATGCTTGTTGTGCAGTTCTGGCGAATAGCAGGGGGCTAATTTTCAGGTTCACGTTTGAGTCGCTCAATGTCTCTGATCAGCCGATCGACGTCTTCTGACTTGGTGCCGTCATACTTACCGCGGATTCGTTGTTTGCGGTCGATCAGAAGAAAAGCGCCACTGTGAATAAATCCATCAGGCTCCAGGTCGTCCTCCATTACGGTTGAAAAGTAACTTTTTTCGGCGATGTCGTAGATATCGTCCTGATCTCCTGTAAGAAAATGCCACGTTTTTGATGACACGCCGAGCCTTTTCGCAAAGTCGCGCAGTAGCCCGACCGTGTCGTACTCCGGATCGATGGTATGACTCAAAATAAGGATATCGGAGTCGTCCTTAACTTCTTCGTAGACCCGGAGCATCTGGGTCTTCATCACCGGACAAATCGTACGACATGACGTGAAGAAGAAGTCTGCCACGTATATCTTCCCCTTTACGGTTTCATTGGTCACGATGGCGCTGTCCTGATTGACGAATTCAAACGAGCCGATCGTATGGTAGACCGTATCGCCGTTTATGACCTCACGTTCGCCAAAAACCGGCAAGGGTTTTTCCCTGATACACGACATAACGAGTGTGGTAAGAACCAAAGCCCATATGATACTGGTGTTCTTCATCTTTATCATTTGTTTCGAACGTTTTTGTAAACGCGTATTCCGATCCAGATTGCAAGGGTGATTATGGCAAGCCCGATTAACCCCCAGGCGATACTCAACGCGGTCTTCACGACAATCAGAAAGACGATGCTGATCAGGAAAAGTGTCGCGACTTCGTTCCAGACCCGCATTTGCTGGGAGGTAAACCGTACGATATCCCGCCGCAGTTGCCGGTGAATGAGATGGAGCGAGAAGTGATAAACATACAGAAGGACTACCAGGCCGAGTTTGATATGCATGAACGGAAACTTGAGCCAGAGTGGTTGTTTGATCAGCATCGCGATCCCGATCCCCAACGTAATCACTGCCGACGGCCATGTGATTCCATACCACAAGCGCCCCGCCATCATTTTCAGTTGTGTTAGCAAGATCGACTTTTCCGGCTCCGTGGTTTCATGCGTTGCAATAATGTACACGAACAGCCGGGGGATATAAAATATTCCCGCAAACCAGGTTACAATGAAGATGATGTGAATTGCCTTGAAGTACTCGAATGCCATATCGCTTTGGCAATCAACTAAAATTACCGGTAACTCTCAATGAAAATTTCATCGCCGACGTTGATTTCTGAAGCCTTTACGGCGAGTACATTCTGGCCGAACAGTATGTTGTTGTTCTGCTTTCGAAAGGTGGCCAGGGTTTTCAGAGGTTCCGGACCCTTGATACCGGTATCAGGATCAACGGTAGTCAGGATGCACCGGGCGCACGCTTTGACAGCCTTAAACTTGCCCGGGCCAATGCGGAATTCGCTCCATGTATCTTCGTCAAACGGAGCGCCGCCTCCAAAGACGATGTTTGGTCTGAACCGCCTCATGCTCACGGGTTCCGCAAGCCGACGGTTCAGTTCATCCAACGATGACTGCCCGATGATCAGAAACGGAAATGCGTCTGCGAGGCTTACGTGATTCCCTTTGTCGTCGTACATACCATCCACTGGTCGCGGATTGTTTTCGGGGAAGAATAGCAGCTTGCAGTTCGTTCGCATATGTTTCGTGAACCAAGCCGAAAGCTGCACGTCAGGTTCAATGGCGGTAATCGTGTCGTTCCAAACATTCGCTTTCAGTTCGGCACCTGTCGTCGGGGCCATGGGTATCTGCACCACTTCATCGTTTATTCTTACCGTCAGCTGCTCTCCATCCATAGTCAGCCTGAAAAGCGCCATGTGAGGATGGGTTCGCTGTGTAATCGCGGTGCCACTTTCATCCACCAGCATGTATCGCCTGTCAAACTGAAATCCCTTCGGCCGTACGTTCACGGAACTTAGCGGAATGCCGGCAAGCGATTTCACCGGATAGATCCATAATTGAGTGATCTTAGTCGTGTTGTTCATTCGTCAGAATTTGTCTGGCCCTCGATGTCGTAAAGATAGCGCGGTAAATCGGCAACGGTGTCGACATCGCTTAACACCGGAAGAAGGGTATGGGTAAGCCGGAGTCTTTCGCAGTCCTTTACAGTTTCACGAAGTACGGCGTCGGTACTCCATGTCTTATTTCGGAAAAAATCGGGATGATAAGAAGTGGCTCCAAGGAGGTAGTATCCTCCGTCCGCGGCGGGTCCGAGTACCACGTCATGGTTGTTCAGCCGATCGAAAGCTTCGCTGATGATCGCTGGCGTGAGTTCCGGGCAATCAGTTCCGATAATGACAACCCGGTTGAACCCGGAAGAGAAACTTTCGGCAACTGCGTTGTTCATACGCGCGCCGAGCGAGTCCCCGTGCTGCAATGCTTTGTTGAAGACGTTTTTGGACCAGTTGTCCTCGTGATCGATAAAATCCGAATAGTATAATACTTTGTCGACCGCCAGAGACTCGCAAATAGTACGTGTATGCGCCGCGAGTTTATAGTAGATCGCAAGCGCGGCAGCATCGCCGAGAGATCGCGCGAGCCGTGTTTTCACTTTTCCTAACTCAGGATTGCGATAGAATATGACCAATCGTTTCCTCATCTTTCCTGCAACGTTAGGCAACTTTCGCGGGACAAAAAAAGGCAGTATCCTGGAGAATACTGCCTTGTGAATCGTGTCGTTAAAGATGTTAGCTATACATCTTTTCGTAATACTCGCGGGCCATACGTGCGCCGTCGAAGTAAGGGAGAACATCCCGCATGCTGTTCTTCATAATCCCCACCCATTCATCGGGACGGTCGTAATACATCGGGATGACAATGTTCTCAAGCAGTTCGTAAAGGTTCTGCGCCTCAATTTTATCTTTTGACGTTTCAACAAGCAGATCGTTGGCAGGCTCGATGATGAAACTGTTTTTTCCGGACTTGGCAAATTCGGGTACCCATCCGTCAGGAATTGAAAGGTTGATTGAGCCGTTCATCGCGGCGGTCATACCCGATGTGCCCGATGCTTCGTGGTATAGTTTGGGATTGTTTAACCACAAGTCCGAACCTTTTTTAAGATGTCCGGAAAGCCATAGTTCATATCCGGTAAGGATCGTGCAATTGGGAAGGTCCTTGGTTTTCCAGTAGATCTCATTGAAAATGTTAATTGCCCCATAGTCCTCCGGGTATGGTTTTCCTGCCCAAATCACCTGGATGGGTCGCTTCGCATTTTGAGTCAGTTTCAAAAACCGGTTAAAATCCGAAAGCAGCAGATTGGCCCGCTTGTACGCGGCGAAACGTCGCGCCCACACGATCGTAAGAACGTTTTCATTGAAGAGTTTCCCGGTCTGATTGGCTACGACGCGAAAAAGTTTGTGCTTCAATTCTTTCTTTCGCGCTTTCAGAAGGTTGTCGTCGTTTTTGCTTAACGCTTCATCGAGGACCGGGTCGGCCCAGTAACTTTTGTTTTGCGCATTGGTAATTGCTGTGATGTCGCATATGCCCTCCTGATCGCCCCACATCTTTCTCGAAACTTCACCGTGAAGCTGTGACACGCCATTTGCTTTTCGGGCAAGCCGCAACGCCGACAGCGTATAGTTCAGCGAGCCATTCTCGGGATACACGGCCTCGTTCACTTCCTCCTGGGAAAGGCCGCCGAAAAAAGTCATGCTGTTGAGGAGCGGAATACTGTGCTCTTCGTTGCCCGCCTTTTCAGGTGTATGGGTTGTGAACACTACGCGCTTCCTTACTTCTTCGATGTTCTTGTATTTTTCCAGGAGATAGAAACACATTGGCAGCGAATGACCTTCGTTCATGTGGTATATTTCCGTCTCACGGTTCAATACGTCCAGTAACCGAGCTCCGCCAACACCGAGTAAAATGCTTTGAGCGATTCGTGTTGTTTCGTTTGGATCATATAACCGGTGGCTGATGGTCTGCGCCAGATAATCGTTTTCCTGAATGTCGGTTGTAAGCAGGAACAGCGGCGCGGTATTAAAAACTTCAGGCTTCAGCAGAAACGCTTTTACATAAACCCTTGAACCGTGTATGGTAATCGGAAAAATGATATGCGTATCGGTGAGAAATGAATAGTCTTTGTCGCGAAAGCTCACGCGCAGCGTCTGATCCTGGTTTCGTTCCTGATCGTAATAGCCCTTCTTCCATAGAATTCCGATGCCAATCAGATTTTGTTTTTGTTCATAAGCACTCCTCAGATGAGATCCCGCGAGGAAGCCAAGACCACCGCTGTAAATCTTCAACGGTTGGTCTACTGCGAACTCCATGGAGAAATAGGCCACGGACTTGGTGAACTTAGGATCGAACTGATATGGGAATAGATCGTTGACTTTTATCATTTGTTCAATTTGAAATCGGCACAAACTAACAAAAGTGTTGGAACAGAGTTAATTAATATTTCAAAAAGAACTTACTCTTGTGGATTGCAATCGTTTGAAGCAACTTATTCAGGCGACACGCGCTGAGCTAGCAATACATCGAGCAGCGCGCCGGGAGAGAAGACGGTTTGGTTACCCCCGATATCCCATACGAATCGATCGTTCTTCCTTGTAACAACGACATGTATGTCGCCGGAATCGTCCGAAACATCGAACCCATTGCGTTCAAGGGCGTTTCGCGTCCAAAGATATGCGTAACCTTCTCCGGTTAACCGGATGCAGCGCCCCCGGTATGGGTGATGTTGCACTTTACCCGTTTTGAGATCAAAACCCTTGAAGCGAAATGTTTCGTCAAAGGAACCGTCGAGCACAAGATCTTCCGGAATGCCGGTAATAATGTTCCTTTCATTTCCGGTAAGCCAGATGAGGTCGGACGTCTGCAGCGCGAGGTCAAGTTCGTGGGTCGCCATAAGTATACACTTTCCTTCCCTGTGAGCCAGGCCTTCAAGCAGTCTCATTATTTCCACCCGGTTGTTAAGGTCGAGGTGTGCGGTTGGCTCGTCAAGAATAATGAGCGGTGTATCCTGAGCGAGCGCCCGTGCGATCATGGTCATCTGGATCTGTCCGTCGCTGAGCTGGTAAAGCCTCTTCTTCCTGAGGTGGCCAATATTGACACGGTCTATCGCTGACGCGATAATCTCTTCATCGCGTGACGATAACGTTACGGTCCACTTCAGAAACGGATAACGCCCGAAAGAAACCATTTCCTCGACCGTGATATTAATGTCCTTGACGGGATCGGTCAGAACCAACGCGATCTTTTCCGGATTCGATTGTGAAGTATTGCTGCCCTGTACAACTACCGCTCCTGCGCGTGGCTGCTGCAGGCCGCCGATTGTACGAATCAGGGTGGACTTCCCGGCGCCGTTAGGTCCCATGAAGCACACCAGCTGTCCCGAACGAAGAGACAGATTCAATCCCTCGAACAACGTATGGTCGATGTAGCCAACTGACAGCTGATGCAGGTGGAGCATCTCAATTCCCTGTGGTATTCCATTGCTCATACCATTCGGTTTTTAAGGATAACCCATATCACTACCGGTGCTCCGATCAAGGCGGTCATTGCATTGATCGGCAGGACCTGACTTTGGCCGGGAAGCTGAGCGATGGTGTCACAAAAGAGTAGCAGGATTCCGCCACCCGCCAGAACGGATGGAATGAGCACCTTATGGTTGTGTGTTCGGAAAAGCAGTTTGACGAGGTGCGGTACGGCGAGTCCGATGAAAGCAATCGGGCCGCAAAAAGCGGTAACTCCTCCCGTCAGAATACTGGCCGACATGATCATTATGAAGCGCGCGCGATAAAGTCTGACACCGAGGCTCTGGGCATAATTTGGTCCCAGCAGCCAGGCGTTCAGGGCCTTGACCGAGGTGAACGCGATAATTGTTCCCGCCGCCAAAACCAGGGCAAGGACCCGGAGTTCAGGCCAGCTGAGTGAACCAAGGCTGCCGAAGGTCCAGATCATGTAGGTCTGCACGTCTTCGGCTTTGCTGATAAACTGGAGTACGCTGACGATCGAGGAAGTCCCTGCTCCGATCATTAATCCGATGATGAGCAGGGAGGCGTTGTTCCGGACGCGGGTGGAGAGGGCGAGAACGATGAGGAAGACAATCGTGGAGCCGACACTTGCAGCAAGCGCGACGGCCCACGGGTTGGAAATGCTGAAAACTGCGAGCCCAAGGGAATA
>CBKWFZ010000094.1:0-8947 GCA_966673785.1 uncultured bacterium | reverse complement strand
TTTTTTGTTGCTAGTTTGTTGCGCGACCCACCTAACGTATTGACATTCTGTATTGAGCACATTTTGTATCGGGAAATGATCTTTCGAAGTAGTTGAAAATCAAATCGGAAATAGCCGGTTGAACTAATTATGAATAAAATGTGATATGAAACGAAGAAGACGGTTCATCAAGCTGTTACAATTCACGACGGTCGAATTTTGAAAGCAGTTTTGTTGCTCAAACCTAAGACGATTAGTAACTGCCGGTAAATTGAATATGTGCTTATTTGTTGCGGACGGACTTAACGGATTTACTATATATCCTCGAGATTAGCGGTCCTTTTTACGCCCATCTTCTTGAAGAAGGACGGAGACAATCCTGTGATCTTCTTAAACTGATTGGATAGATGGGCAACGCTGCTGTAATGTAGCTTGTAGGCAATCTCAGACAGATTGAGCTGATCATACAGCAGTAGCTCCTTAACTTTTTCAATCTTGTGCATGATGATGAATTGCTGGATGGTCGTCCCCTTCACTTCCGAGAATATGTTTGACAGATACGTGTAATCGTAATTAAGCTTCTCACTGATATAATCTGAATAGTTTACCTCGGGTATCTCGTCGCTGTAGTGAATCATTTCGATGATTACGGTCTTGATTTTATCGATCAGGATGCTTCTTTTATCGTCCAGAAGTTTGAGACCCGATTTAATAAGCTTTTCGTTTAGCCGACTTCTCAATTCCGGTGTGATATCTTCGATAATTTCAACTACACCGAGTTCAATGGATGTTTCGTGGAGGCCAAGATTTCTTAATTCCTCCCTCACAATCATTTTGCACCTCAGACTCACCATGTATTTAATGTAAAGCGTCATAGCCACCAGATTCGTGGAACGTGATTTGACTCCGGCCTACCGCGACCAATCACTGAGTAAAGATAGGAGAAACGACGGTACCATTGATGTGGGGGCGAACTGCTTAGCGAACATCACCTGCGTGACACGGCTTGTCTTCCATTCCGTGAACGTATTGATAGTCCATTAGACCTGATAGCAGCAAAGAGAAATTGCTGCGTAATGGAGGTGTAACTGCCGCTTGATACCGATCTACTAATCTTATCAGGCTCGCTTTACTACGCCTATTGAATGCGCCGAAATAAAAAAGGACGGAGTTTTTGCGCTCCGCCCAGTGAGAGGACAATTCTTCACAACATCTTCCTGCTTCTATATTTGCCAAACGCCCAGGCGCGAGTTCTTTTACGGCATACTGTTTATAAAAAATAATCTACCCTGGAATAAAAGCGGCAGTCGGTTTTTGGGGATCGATTCGAAATTCTATTGACCACAAGATCATCAAACTTGCCTGATTACCAGATCCTCGAATTTAATGTCTCGTTTCTGTAATAGGAGTTTGGAACTATTGGTTGTCTGATAAATTACAATACACCGCTGCCCGGCTTCGATCCTGGAAAGAACGGCTCTAGAATCAATGGTTGCCTGTCCGTGGTTAATCTCATCGCGCAATTCCGGAGGAAACAAATCATTAAGTAAGGCTCCGACGCAATCGCGGACGGAAGCATAGACCGAAAGACTGTCCCACCTTCGGGGCTCGGTGAAGTCGTTCTTTAGCAGCTTAAACGGATGCTCGATGTTCACAATGCCGTCTACCCGGTATTTAATTGTTCTGGCGTTTGTTTTAATGATAAAAAAACACCTGAAGAAGGTGGATGGTTGGTCAAAGATTATCATGGGGTCAATTTGATTCCCCGCCTGGTTCCGGTCTAGTTGCGGGACTAAATTCAGCCGTATAGGCGGTATACTTTAGGGGTAGCGCAAGCTCCGGCCATCTTTGCGCATCGAATGTTGCATTATTCCGAAACTCGGTACGCGTTTGATCAATTATGAAAGTATGGCCTTCGCTGTCGACAGTTAATAATTTAAGTTCAATATTGAAATATTTCTGGCCGGCTTCTGCGGAACCAGTCTCTTCGACGATCATCGACAGTATCCTTCCTGAGTTGATATTTATCAAAACATCTTTGATCCTTCCCAGTTGTTCGTGGTCGTTGTTGTAAACTTTGTTTCCAAAAAGTGACGACGCCGTTGTTGACTTCCCGGTTGTCTGTAAAGAATCCCTCGTCGGCCTTCTTCCGGAATTTTCATCTCTGTTGTTTTTCATATCGGAGGTTGTAGCGTTTTTATACCTACGAAGATAGCCTGTGCGGATAAGCTTCTACTTACACATCGAGCGATTACAGTTGTATATATCACACAAACCGATCTCCTTCGGCGCGGTTGCATGGTAATTAAATCGAGGCAGCCTAAATCAAGATCTACCTTTGCGCCAACGAGCCTCCCCTCTGGATAAATATTGTCATTGGCTGGTGTATGCATATTCGTATAAGTTGGTGAACATATATCACAAACTGTTGTGTATATAATGAAAATAGCTGCATTTCTTACTGATCTGACACCCTTAAAAACAATGTGTGATTTATGTAACAATATGCAATTGTTATGCAATTAAAAGTGCGCAGTACTGTTATATTGATCTTCCGGCGATGTTGGTCATCGACGTTAAACAGACGGCAAGTTACAGTTATGAAGTTTGCATACATCAGTACATACGTTCCCAGGGAATGCGGGATAGGAACATTCACGAACAATCTTATCCGCTCAATGGTTACTACCGATCACGACTCGTTAGAGGGCTATGTTGTGGCCATGAATGACTACGAGGGAACATATGCCTACACCGGAGATGTAAAATTTGTCATTCGTCAGGAGCAACAAGCGGATTATCTTGAAGCCGCGAATTTTATCAACCTCAGCGGTGCTGATATATGTTTTCTGCAGCATGAGTTTGGCATATACGGGGGGCAGAATGGTGTATATATATTGCCTTTGCTTCATCGCATGGAAATTCCAATCGTGGTAACATTACATACGGTGCTCAATACCCCATCATATAATGAGCGTGCTGTCTTAATTGAGATTTGCAAGATGGCAAGCATGGTGGTGGTGATGAGTCAGAAAGCCGTGGAATTCCTTACGCAAATTTACGATGTACCAAATAGTAAGATCGCATTTATCGAGCATGGCGTTCCAGATATCCATTTCGATCCAATTCAATGCAAGAAAGAATTCAAACTTGTGGACACCAAGCTGCTCCTGACGTTTGGGTTTATTGGTCGCAACAAGGGAATTGAAACTGTGATCAAAGCGCTTCCGAAAATTGTCGACAGGTATCCGGAAGTGATTTATATGATCCTGGGCAAGACCCATCCCAATGTTTTGCGCCATTCAGGGGAGGAATACCGAAACAATTTGCAGCGCCTGGTAAAGACGTTACATCTCGAGGACCATGTGATCTTCCTAAATGAGTTCTTCAGCGAGGAGGAATTGTTCAAGTACCTTGCGGCCTGCGACATATACATTACGCCGTATGTTAACGAGGCACAAATCACCAGTGGCACGCTCTCCTATGCACTTGGTTCCGGTTGTGCAGTGGTATCCACACCCTACTGGCACGCTGCGGAATTGCTTGTTGAAGGCCGTGGACGTCTCTTTAACTTTTGTCAGTCAAATGAACTCGCTCAAACCCTGGAAGAGCTATTGGACAATCCAGCTGAGTTAAAAAAACTTCAACTCAATGCCGCTCAATATGGATCCCGTATAACCTGGCCGAAAATCGGAGCGAAGTACGTTGCTCTCTCAAAAGATCTGCTAGCGGCTCCGCAGGAAAAAATTCTTAAGAAACGGACTATCGTGGATCCGCTACTTCTGCCACCCTTTTCGTTGGCACACATCAAACGTCTCACGGATGACACGGGAATCATTCAGCACGCTAAGTTCGGTATTCCGAATTTAAAAGAAGGCTACTGCCTCGATGATAATGCGAGGGCATTACTCATGGCACTGATCGCCTATCGCCAAAGAAAGGATGGACTCGCTCTTGAGTTGTCTCCGATTTACATGAGCTATATACATTACATGCAGAATGACGACGGGACATTCAGGAATTTTCTGAGCTTCAACAGGACATTCCTCGATGAGGTCGGCTCAGAAGACTCGTTTGGACGTACTATCTGGGCGCTTGGTTACCTGTTGGGAAATGCACCCAATGATGCGTATTATCAAACGGGTAAACTGGTATTTTTTGAAGCGGCACCCAACTTCGAGAAACTGAGATCCATCCGGAGCATTGCGAACACAATGATCGGCATCAGCTATTACATCCGCAGCAATCCTTCTGATGATGGCATGATGGAACGACTGCGAAAATTTGCAAAAGTACTGATGCAACATTTCCATGACAACAGCACGGACGACTGGAAATGGTTTGAACCACTACTCGCGTACGACAACGGGATTCTTCCGCTGGCCCTCCTTCACTCAGCAGAAATCTTAAATGACGAAAACGTAACTAGAACCGCATTGGATAGCATGAACTTTCTGACCAAGGTGACCATGAAAGACGGCTTCCTTTCAATCATTGGAAACAAGGAGTGGTACAAAAAGGACGGTGAACGCTCAATGTTTGCCCAGCAACCTATCGACGCGATGGCAATGGTGCTCATGTATCATCAGGCATTTCATCTGACAGGGGATAAGGAATACCTGAATATGCTTTATACATCCTTCATGTGGTTCCTTGGCGAGAACGACTTGCGTATGAGCTTATATGATTTTGAAACAAAAGGTTGTTGTGATGGTTTTGAGGATACAGGCGTTAACAGAAACCAGGGGGCAGAGAGCTCGCTTGCCTATCTGATTTCCCACCTGACGGTTTTAAAGGCATACGAAGAGTTTTACTCGCTGACTCAGGATCGCAGTGCTTCTATCAGTTCCCTCAAGTCAATAACGGAATATGTAGAGGAGTAATCTGACACGGCATAAGGCAAGATGAGACTTTGATTGTGAACAATGGCGCCGCAGGAATAGACGACATTCGGTACATATCCCTCCCTTTCACTTTCGCGTGGTGACAGCAGGGGTTCTTCGAGTCGTCCAATTTCCCGTGTAGGATCGTCCAGGTCAAAGAGGGAAGCGCCAATGCAATACCGTCTCATTGGGCCGACCCCATGCGAGATCACCAGCCACCCTTCTTCCGTCCATAAAGGAGATCCGCAGTTTCCGATCTGAACGAATTCCCATGGATAACGGGGCTCCTGGATCATAACCGGGTTATTCCAAACCGTGGGACGGTCAGAATACATGACGTAGTTGTTCACACCATCGATGCGCGCAAGCATAGCAAACTTTCCGTTAATTCGTTTCGGGAACATCGCTAGGTTCTTGTTTTGAGCGCCACTACCGTGGAGCGGCATGACGCGGAACGTATAGAAATCTTCTGTTGAAAGTAGTTTTGGCAGAATAGTGTGTCCGTTATATGCAGTATATGTCGCATAGAATTTCTCCGATCCATCATCTTCCATGAAACGAACAAAACGCGCATCTTCAATTCCACGGCTTTCAGAATCAGATATCGGGAAGATAACACGTTCCGAGATATCCGAATCGTGCTTAAATTCGATGTCATAAAACGAGTCTGCCAGCCATGTCACTTCCTCCAGGGCCATTCTTCGTTCGACACTTATTGTGTCATCATACAACACCTGATTTACCGCGCTTTTCAGCGTGTAATACTCGAATCGCTCGGGCAGATTCTGCATGATACTGGTTGAATACTTGTCCGGAATTTGCATTTCCGCGAGCTTCTTGACAAACCTCTTTTTGTTGTATAATTTTTTGTGCGTAATCTCCGGTTGGTCGATATGATCACCAATTTTTGAAACTTGTAAATCATTATTCCTGTCGAGCGTTGCCCTTCGGAAAACAATGGACGAGATATGCCCTTCCCCTGTTGCACGAAAAGACAGAATAACTCGTTTCTCACCTTTCTCCAAATGCAGTTGATCGAGATCTTCAACGATCGAAGGATTGAAAAACGCGGCAGACTCGATTGCGTATTCGCTTGTGCAGTATGAACCAATAAGCATCTTCTTTGCCTCTGACAACTTCAAATAATCGAAGTTCATCCCTTCGATAATCTTTTGATTTTTCGCGCAGTGCTTAAGAAATATCCTGGAAATATTCCTGTGACGACTGGCAAATTCCCGTAACGTATATTCCAACGCCGCTCCGACTTCCTTTTCGTTCAGCATCATTAATCGTCCAATGAGTTTTTGCGTTCGTTGATCGCCATTTTCAAAAAAGCGCGCAACGACACGGCTGGAATCGGGCGCGAACTTTATATTCTTTCTGGTAACCGAAATGCGCATACTAATCGTTTACCACCGAAAGCGAACGTAGGGTTTCGTGAATGGATAGCTCAGCTCCACAAATCACCGTGTCTCCCGCGCTATAGTACAGGCGAAGCTTATCGCCAACGACCAGATGACCGCTTGTGGAAATTCCCCCGTGCGTAAAGCTCGTCTCGTATGTTTCTGTCGGTTCAATCAGCGGGGCCTCGCTTCGGGCGATCACTCGCCATGGTTCCCTGGCAGCAAGTAGCAGTCCTCCCACACAACGGCGGCCGTTTACGTCAGTACCATTATAGATGACAAGCCAACCTTGAGGTGTTTCAATGGGAGAGCAGCCTGCGGCGACCCGTACACTGTCCCACATTTTCTCCCGTGTTGTTGCCAGGCAGCGATGGTTTCCCCAATGAATAGCGTCCGGAGATTCCGATATCCAGAGGTGGCTTCCGCTTTTTTCAGGACTGACTGGTCCGTGTAATGCATAATACCGGTCGCGTATCTTCTCTTCAAATATAGCGCAGTCCCTGTGAGCAGTAAGAGCCATTCCCTTACGGTCAAATCTTTTCCAGTCCCTCGTTTGCATTAATCCCACGCCGGCTCCATACTCCGAAAGCATTGAGTACGTGAGGTGATAGATTCCGCTAATTTCCGTTACCCGGCAATTCTCGATTCCGCTTTCCTCAGCAACACCGGTACCAAGAATTGCATCATAATCCTCGTTAGGAAGAAATGTTTTTCCGTCGTCACTGCGCAATAGTCTGAATTGAGAGGTGCTGTCGACTCCCTCGTCCGGGCGCTGGGTCACTTGGATAAGTAACCATGTCTTTCTTTCGAATCTGAACACCGCCGGATTCGAAAGGCCAACTACATTCATTTCCTTTCCAGTAGAAGCAATATCGGACAGAGTGAAAAGCGGATTTTCACTGAACCTTATTGCAAGGTCATTCAACATAAAAGTTTTCATGATATTTTTAAGAGTAGCGTTTGTTTAGACTTTTCATTTTGGTTATTCGGACACTTAGTCATCTTTGTGGGATGTTTTATTGATTCATACCGACAACATCCGGTGTTTATTATCTGGTATATCAGTGATTCTGCACCTTGTCTTCTAAAAGTAACGCTGGCCTTCCATCCAATCGTGCCAGGAATGACGGGACGAACGATTACTGCAGTCAGTTAAGCACATATCGCAGCCTTCGTGTTGCCTTTTCTTTATTCTGGGGCACCCATTCACGCCCTCCAGCATTCAAGGACAATGCCCGTTAAAACCAACATACAACGTAATTGCCTGCGCTTCAGTAGCCGTGAGGCTGGCCAAAGCGCGATGTGTCTCCGTCTTTTAATGCGGCATCAGGTAAGCATCCGGAACGTCGGCATCACTGTTGATATGCACGTCCAGCAGGGAGTTGTCCTCGCCTACAATAAAGGGAGCATCCATAGACAGATGCTGACCCTCATTTCGTTGACTAATCTGAATCTCCTCGCATGTCACACCCATCGAGTCTGCCAATTCCTCTGCGGTTAGTTCGCGTTGGTATTTTTGTTCCAGTGCGGAAATGGTCTTCATAATCTTATTTAGGGACTGGCCGCTCTGTTCAAGAGGCAGTTGCACAATTCTTGATTGACTTTCCCGGTTGGTGTTCTTAAATTGTCTCATTAGATAAAGTTCAGTTAAAAGTCATTTTTGCTCGCGCAGACCGTGCCGCTCCATTAGATAACCGAGCGCAGAGGTGATTCGATCGTAAAATGTGGTAGTGTATTGGGAGTAACTCAAGGTACACATTATTCTGCGTAACTCAAGCTTTTGGTATAAGTGACAGGACACTTAATTATGAAAAATCATTTGGCGCTGCACAGCGCCTCCAGTATTCCATGATTGCGCTGATGGTCTTCTCCAGTTCAGTCATCGAATTTTGCTTTATAAAGAATCCTTGTACCGACTGACTATACGCATCGATCACGGATTTTTGATTTGCAGCAGTAGAAAAGAACAGGTAAGGGATGCACTTGTTGCTCAACTTCGAGTCTGTTCTAAGCTTCTCTCTTAACTCAAAACCGTCAAGCTTTGGCATATTTATGTCAGAGAGTATCAGGAATGGCAGGTCTTGCGATGCGTTGATGTAGTCTAAAGCTTCTTGCCCGTCAAAGAAAAAGAGGATCTTATTTTGATAATTCAGTTTTTGAAATATCTCTGTCAAAAACTCCTGATCATCTGCATCGTCTTCAATAATAATAATCGGTCCGTTCTTGTTTAGTATGATGGGCTTTTCCGCATCATTCATCGTCTTTAGCCCGTTTATTTTTTCCATGCGTATTAAATTTTTGTTCGTTTGCGCGCAGTGCGTCTTTATGTAGTTTTCGAGTCCGACAAGAAATTCTGATTGCTCCGACCATAATGAAAAAGCGACTCAAGGCGCGATATTTTACAGCGCCAGAAGCCACAGCTTACATATTTCTGGGTCGGTTTCCAGCCATGTGCTCGTAATGCCGTGATTTTTAGAAATGAAATAGTGATCTGCTGCTTAGTGCAGTATTCGTCTCCATTGACTTTTGCTTCAAGTTCATCACCTTATCGACAACGTGCGGATATAAGCCTTGCTGAAAGACGTCTTGGTTTTTGTTATTATAAGGTCCCAAGTCAGGCCGTCATCGATGTATTAACGCGTATTGATTACGCTCACTGGAACTCTTTTCACTACATCGAAC
>CBKWFZ010000093.1:0-8965 GCA_966673785.1 uncultured bacterium | reverse complement strand
GGGTTATCGGTATCGCCATACGTGGATTCAATAAAGAGAATATCGGCGTCGGTGCCTGCATAAGGATCTTTCATCCTTTCCTGATCGTAACGCCCAAGGTCGCCGGAGAAAACAATCTTCTTGGTTTCACGATCGCCGCGGATCGCGATTTCGGTGATGGCCGAACCCAACAAATGTCCTGCTTCCCGGAACACGACCTTAACCCGATCATGTATCGCAAATTCCTGATCCAGTTTCACGGTTTTAAAAAGTGGAAAAGTAAGCCGGGCATCTTCTTCGGTATAGAGCGGTCTCGGATCTGCGTGTTTCGAAAATCCTTTCCTCCGCGCATACTCCGCCTCCTCTTCCTGAAGTTTGGCAGAATCGAGAAGAAGGAGCTCCATGAGTTCGGCAGTGGGCGTAGTGCAGTAAATCGGACCCTGGTAGCCATCCCTGACCAGTTTCGGAAGGTATCCGGAGTGATCAATATGGGCATGGCTGATAATAATCGCATCGATCGATTCAACCTCAACGGGAAAATCCTCCCGGTTTCTCAGCCGCAATTCTTTCAGTCCCTGAAAAAGACCACAGTCAAAAAGAAACCGAAAGTCATCAATTGTGATAAGATACCTCGAGCCGGTGACACTTTCGGCTCCACCAAGAAACTTGACTTTAACATCCATATTTTACCAGCGTTGAATCCCGAAACCAGTATGCCCTTTTAATGTACCTTCCCTTACTTCACAGTTGTCGACCCGGGCTGCAGGCGGGCCGTTGCGACACCATGACACAAACTGTTGAAGGGCCGGCTCTTCGCCCTCCACTTCAATATACACCGAACCATCGGGCTTGTTCATCACATGGCCGGAAAGGTTGAGTGTGCGCGCCAAATCGGCAGCCGACGCTCTGAAGAAGACGCCTTGCACTTTGCCCGCCACGGATATCGTCAGGTTTTTTCGCGTCATCCTAAATGATAAAATCCGTGCTTAGGAAAGCCGACTCACGGTTGCGTATGATGTTCGCCAGCATCTGTTTGTTTTTCTCCGTTGATCGTGTCGCGACAAGCGTACGGATTGAAAAAACACGCAATGCATCCGCAACGGATAGCGTTCCCTCCGCCGAGTCCTTTCGTCCGTTGAACGGGAAGGTATCAGGTCCCCGCTGGCTTTGTGTGTTCAGGTTTATCCTTCCAACCTGGTTCACAAACGCGTCCATCAGGCGCGCCACACGCTTGCTGTCCTGACCAAAAATGCTGACCTGCTGGCCATAGTTCGAATTGACGACATAACGTATCGCCTCGTCATCATCTTCAAATGGCAGGATCGGTACTACCGGACCGAACTGTTCTTCATAATAGAGGCGCA
Organism: uncultured bacterium; assembly: GCA_966673785.1. Taxonomy (GTDB): domain Bacteria; phylum Bacteroidota; class Bacteroidia; order Cytophagales; family Cyclobacteriaceae; genus Ohtaekwangia. The sequence continues at coordinate 7,622 of CBKWFZ010000093.1, read as the reverse complement.
TCTTTTCGTTCACTGGAGAGACCACCGCCGGATAAAAAAACGTTTCCGAATACTGGCCACCACCTTCATTCAACACGGCAGCTCCGTGCTTTTTCGCATCCTCGACCAGTTCCCTGAGATAGTCAACCTTTCCGGGTTCAGGCAGCGGTGTAAGCGAGGCATCGGGATCCCACGGCATTCCTGGCCTTAGTCTCCCCACACCGGCGTTAAACTTTTTGATGAACTCGTCAAGTACATCCTTGTGCACAAGAAGTATTTTCAGCGCCGTACAGCGTTGCCCGTTGAATGAAAGGCTTCCGGTGATACACTCTGAAACCGCATTATCAAGATCTGCGTCAGGGAGAATAATTGCCGGATTCTTTGCATCGAGTCCCAGGATTGACTTCAATCTGTGGGGCTTTGGATGAAGTCGCTTCAGATCGTTCGCGCCTTTATTTGTTCCGATAAAAGCAAAAACATCAATCTTTCCGCTTTCCATCAGCGCTCCGACAGTCTCGCGGCCCCTGCCATAAATTATGTTGATCACTCCAGTCGGGAAGCTGGTCCTGAACGCCTCAAGTAACGGACGCACCAGCAGGACACCATACTTCGCTGGTTTGAAAACCACAGTGTTCCCCATGATGAGAGCAGGAATGAGCGTTGTAAAAGTCTCGTTGAGGGGATAGTTATACGGCCCCATACACAACGATACCCCTAACGGCACGCGACGGATCTGCGCCATGAAACCCTGTTCTTCAACAAGCTTGGCAGAATTCCGGTCGAGTTCCTTATAAGCATGAATCGTATCGCGGATATAATCGCACGTGCGATCAAACTCCTTCTCGGAGTCCTTAAGTGTTTTACCAATTTCCCACATTAGCAACTTTACCACCTCGGTTCGTTTCGTCTTCATCTCCGAAAGGAACTTTTCGACGTGCTCGATACGTGCGGTAACACTCAAGGTCGGCCAATAGCCGTGACCGAGATCGTACGCAGCCACGGCAGCGTCCAAAGCTTCCAGCGACTCTTTGCTCGTAAGAAGCGGGGTGCTTCCGATAACGGATTGTTTCAGCGTTCCACCCTGCCGGATGCAAACCGGACTAACGACGGGATTCAATTTTCCATCCCAGGTGCGCAGTTCACCATTGATCAGAAACTCGCGTTGTTCGATCGGGCTCTCCAATCGGAATTGATCCGGGATCGCGTTTTCGTCAGGGAAAATATCGGTGACAGAGGAAGTCATCAATGCGCTCATCAATTTTTAGGGTTTATGGTTGGTTAAGTTTTTCTTCACGAAGAATGGCGACGCCCGACGAGGTACCAATCCGGGTGGCGCCGGCCGCAAGCATTGCCCTGGCGGATGCGAGATTTTTTATACCGCCCGAGGCTTTTATTCCCACTGAATCAGGGACTGCCTGCCGCATAAGCTTCACGTGCCTCGGATCAGCTCCCGCCGGTCCAAATCCGGTCGAAGTCTTGACGAAGTCCGCACCGGCATCGGCGCAAAGCGCACTAGCGGATACGATCTCCTCATTAGAGAGATAGGCGGTTTCAATAATCACCTTTAATGCTTTTTGATTGTCGTGCAAAAGTTTACTGCACTTCGCGACTTCAATTTTTGTCCAGGGCATTCCTGTCTTGAAGGCTGAAATGTTCAGGACAATATCAACTTCATCAGCACCGTTATCGATGGCACGTCGTATCTCATCGAGTTTTGTCTCGGTCATCGAGTACCCCAGGGGGAATCCTGCCACGGTAATTACAAGCGTATTGCGCGAGCCTACTTCCCGTTTGGTCCGTTCTACCCAGAAAGGCGGGACACAGACGCCGAGAAAATTGGAAGCTACAGCCTCCTCGACCAACCGGTCAACATCGCCGGCAGTCAGTGTAGGCGCGAGATTCGTATGCTCAAGGAAGGACGCAATGCTCATAAAATGCAATGTACAATGAACATCGCACTTTGTGCAACCAAACTATTGTTCGTGTAACCGCGCCTAATGCCGGATGCCGCACTCACGGCATAACTTCATCTTATGTGGAGGGCGCTTTTTCGGTTTGCGTTTGTGCCCGAAATACATGGGATCGGAATATTGAGGCTTCTCCATTATGCGTTCAGCTTTCTCCCTAGCTTTTGCCACGGCAAGCACACGATCGTAATATTCCTGTTGCAGGTCGCGACCTGATTTCTGGACTGTTTTCGGGCGTTTCGCCTCCCGCGGTTTTGATTCCTTCCGCTGATCACCAGGGTGAAGCGAGCTGGGTGATTCGCCATACGTTGCACGGTCCTCAGGCTTTTTCTTCCGTGTCTGTGAAAAGCCGGCGATAAATACAAAACAAAGCAAGAGTGTTAATGACAGCAACCTCATAATGTTCTTAAACCGCATTCGTCAGGAAATATTGCGTAGCCATCGGCGAGTTGTCGGTATGCACGACCAACTCTCATAAAATGAAAATGCTCCGGAATCTCTTCCGAAGCAATTTTCGCACCTTTAACCCTAAACTTAAATAGTATATTAACCCTAATCCAAATGATGCTGTTCTGATTCCGACTTGCCTGAGTGCCGGCATTTGTTCGCCGTCCCGATTGCCAATCGACTTAACAAAGATGAGGGGAATTTGCTCGCTGAAAAAAGTCCGAATGGGATTCAACTAATGCGTGTAAGATTCGTGACAAAAGTTCTGGAGATTGCGGCGCCACTGTTACTTGCAATATTGATCCAACTGGAATCTCGCTTTTGAATCGCCAAACTCAACGGCTTTTCGCCAGTCGAAACATGCCTTGTCGCGCTTTTCAATCTGATAGTAAAAATTTCCACGTTGTTTGTAGAACGCAGCATTTTTTGGCTCAAGGCGGATCGCCTCGTCCAGATCAGAAATGCCGGCACCGTGATCGTCAAGTCCCGCCCGACAGTTCGCCCTGTTGTAGTAGGCCAGGGCGTCGTTGGGATTCGCCATGATCACCTGATTGTAATCGAGCAGCGCACCTTCATAATCTTCCATCCCTTCCTTAATCAGTGCCCGGTTGAAACGCGCGTCTACGTTCTTTGGCTCGATCTCCAGTGCTTTGTTTAAATCCAGCACTGCAGATTTTACATCCTCTATACCCAGGAACGCGCGGGCACGGTTGATGTAAAGCGCCGCCGTATTTTCTCCAGCTTTAATGGCATTTTCAAAATCGGTGATAGCTTCACCAAATGCCTCATCTTCCAGAAGCATCAGGCCGCGCTTATAATATATCTCTTTGTCTCTGATGCCGGCGGCAATGACACGGTCGTAGTACTCACGCGCGAGTGCAAATTTTTTAAGCGCATAATAGTTCTCAGCCATATCTTTAAAAAGTTCCGGCGACGGCTTTGCGAGAAGCTTCTCGACTTCACGGAAGTCTCGCGAAGCCTCCTCGCGTTTGTCCAGCTTCACGTATGTCTGCGCGCGGTTTTCGAATGCCTTTCCGTAGTCCGGCTTTCGTTTAATGGCCTCTGAAAAATCAGGTATCGCGTTGTTGTAATTTTCCAGGTTGAAATGCGCTTTGCCGCGATTATTATACAAAACCGGATCTTTCCAGCCGAGAGATATGGCTTTGTCATAATCCTCTACGGCGGCAGCGTAGTTGCCGGCTACGAAGCGAACATCCCCGCGATGGAACCAGGCGGAGCCGAGCTGCGGATCGGCGCGAATGGCCTGATCGAAATCGGCAGCTGCCTCTTCATATTTTTTGAGGTCGTACCGGCAATGCCCACGCATATCATAAGCAATGGCGGTGGTTACGCCGGCATTAATTGCTTTGTCGAGATCGGGAAGCGCATTGGCGAGGTCGTCGAGTAAATACTTGCATTCCCCTCGCTTAAAGTATAGACTGGCATCGGTTAGTCCGGCGTCGATTGCCTTTGACAGGTCGGGCACGGCCTTGTCGTACGCCTTCAGCTCGGCATGCGCATAGCCACGGAAAGCATACACGCGCGGTTCCCTGGCGCCGGCGTCGATCGCTTTTGTGAGATCGGTGATCGCGGCCTTATGATCATTGGTTTCAAAGCGCGAATGACCCAGCAGGAACAACTCGTCTGCACTCGCCTCATTTCGTGCCACAAGGATCGCCAGGTCTTTAATTGCCGATGGATAGTCCTTCAACTCATAACGCGCCTTTGCACGGTTCTTTAGCGCCTGCACATAGTCGGCTTTAATGGTTAAGGCGCGATCGAAATCAGGAACAGATTCAGCGACCTGGCCCGCATTTAGTTTTGCCTTTCCCCGGTTGTTGTAAATAATCTCGTCGTTGGCTCCGGCTTTGATTGCCTTGTCATAACCATCGATCGCGCCGGCGAAGTCGTTCTTGCGGAAACGCGCATTCCCCAGCTGAAACAGGATATCTTTGTTTGTGGTATTTAGCTGTAGCGCCTTTTCAAGGTATGCAAATGCTTCGTCGTCCTTCTTCAGGGCGAGATGCGCAAAGGCGAGTTTTTCAATCATATCGACATCGCCGGAGAATGCGTTCTCAACCTTCCTGAGATCCGCAATCGCCGCGGTGTGATTGTTTTCACTGAAATAGCTTTTACCACGAACGAGAAAAAGTTGCTGGTCATTTTCTCCCGCTGTCTCTGCCGAAGTCAGCGCCGTAATTGCTCCTTTGAAATCCCCGGCTCCTGCGCGAATATACCCCGCATAAAGGAACACTCTGGCATCCTTTGAGCCTCCGAGAATCGCTGCTTCAAGATGTTTTCCTGCCTTCGCCGGGTCTTTGAGCAGCCATGCCGAAACGCCCATCATGCCAGATGTCTCCGCCGTTGCCGATTCCTGAGGGACTTTTTCAAAATCTGCGAGTGCACCTTCGAAGTTCTTCAAAAGAAAACGCGCTTTGCCTCTTCCCTTGTATGCTTCTGTTCCGGAGGACTCAAGTTGGAGCGCCTTGTCAAAATCGGGAAGCGAACCTTGCGCGTCACCAGATTCAAGACGCGATTGGCCACGCAAAAGAAACAACGACGCGTCGGGTGATCCGGCAACGCGAATCGCCTCGTCCAAATTCTTAATGGCACCGCTAAAGTCGCGTTTCTGGAATTTTATCCTTGCCATATTGCCCAGCGTCTCTGTGTCGGCGTACCCCTGCGCTATCGCTTTCTCAAGGTCCTGCGTTGCGCCATCCATACGTTTCTGATAGTACATCGAATTACCACGCGCACCGAAAATCTCTTTGGCCGTGGCTCCTGCTTTTACCGCTGCGTCGAGAGCGACAACCGTTTCTGCATACTCCTTGTTTTGAAAATGACAAAGCCCCGCCTGGGTATATACGTCGGTATCGGTCGCGCCGAGCGAAATCGCCGCAGACAGATGCTTCACCGCTTCGGTGCAGTTCTTCAATGCTGCATGGCTTAAGCCAAGCATTCGGTACGTATCCTTATCCTTCGCGCCTTTCTCCACGGCCTGTTGGAAAAGTTCCGCAGCGGTCTTGTATTCCTTGAGCTGAAACCTCGAGGTGGCCGCTCTTTGATAGAATTCCCCATCTGATCTTCCGCCGGTTATGAGTTGCTGGTAGTCGTCAGCAGCCTCTGCGTACTTGCCAGCATGGAAATGTGCTTCAGCGCGGTTCTCAAGCGCCTTCTGGAAATCTGGCCGAAGCTGAAGCGCCTTGTTGAAGTCCGGAAGTGCACCAGCGTAATCCTTATTGTTTGATTTCGCTTTGCCACGGTTGTTAAAAAGTATCGGGTCCGATACGCCGGAATTCACCGCCTGATCGTAATGCTTGATCGCGCCGCCAAAGTCCTGTTTCAGGAACTTCAAGTCACCGAGGGTCTTGAAAACAGCCGGATCATTCCATCCCAATGAAACCGCTTTCTCCAGATCCTTTAATGCGTTTTCATTGTCTTTTTCGGAAAATTCAGCATCTCCTTTATAGAAATAAACTTCTTTCGAATTCACACCGGCTGCAACGGCACGGCTAAGCGATTCAATACTCGCTTTTTTCTCGTTGTTCTTGTACTGGCATACACCCAATGTGTAGAAGAGTTCTTTGTCAGTGGCACCCAACGACACAGCTGCGACCAGGCTCTTTATCGCTTCGGAACAATTATCTTTCCGGGCGTGACTCAGACCGTGCATCGCGAAAACCGTTTTTTCGCGGACGCCTTTAGCAATTACCTGGTCGAAAGCAGAAGCGGCACCAGCAAAATCCGATAACCGAAACCGCGCTTCGCCCACACGCGACAGAATTTCCACATCGTTCCGTCCGGAACTGATAAGCTTTTCATAGTCTGCAATACTTCCCTTCCAATCTTCGGTCAGGAAACGAACATCGGCCCTGTTCTCCGTTGCCTTGTCGTAGTTGGGTTTGAGTTCAATCGCTTTGTCAAAGTCGGGCAGCGCGAGCTTGTACTCCTTCATCATTGTCCGTGCCTTACCCCTGTTGTTATAAAGGATTGCGTTGTTCTCGCCGGCCGCGATTGCCTTGTCGTACCACGTGATGGCTTCCCGGTAATTCTCTAACCGGAATTTCGCGTTCCCGAGGTTCCCTAGTGTGGAAGAAGTAGTGACGCCCATACCCACGGCTTTCTCCAAATCAGAGGCGGCGCCCTGAAAGTCGTCGAGGAAGTATCTCGTATTACCACGGCTTTCGTACAATTCCGCGGAATGAACGCGAGATTTCACCGCCTCATCAAGATCGGCTTTTGCCTTGTTGAATTCCTTCAGGTTGTAAAATGCGAGTCCACGTTTTGCGTAGACCTCTTTGTTCGTGAATCCGTTGTCGATGAGCCGGGTGAACTGACTGGTGGCTCCGGCAAAATCGCCCTGTTTCAGTGCCTTGTTTGCGGCCTCCCATTGCACCTGCATGACGCTGTCGGGTGTTTGAGCCTGGGAAATAAAAACGCTGAGAACCAGCCATGTAAATACCGTGTACCGCATAGTCAGAAGAGTGAGTAAACAAAGGTATCAAAAACGACTTTTCTCCCGGTTGAATGACAACCGATATCTTACATGGATACAGGCACCCCTAAAAAGGGCGGCCTCGGTGGTTATTTCCGCACAATCAGCAGCAGATCGAGCGCGTCTCCCGTGTCATTTACCGCAATATAGTCTTCGTGCCGAATGTCCGAAACGAGTGAGTTGTTACCCTTATGAAGCTTGTTGCGATTCCACCGGTTAAGAATCTCATAGGGAATGCGTAGTAACGCCGCAGGAAGGCGATACTGCAACTGTAGAATATCAAATCGTGTGATTTTTTCGACCGCCTTTTTGTTTTGCTCATAGTATGCCATCACCTTGGCATTTCCTGCGATTCCTTTCATTTCAACCTTTGGAAAAATAGTAGCAGCCAGTTCCTTCAGTTCCACGGCCAGATATTCCCGGATATGCCATGGATTGCGCGTGAGTGACATTTGCCGGTTCGGCGTTGTGATCATTGCCACGCCGCCTGGCCTCAGGACACGGTAGATTTCCTGAAGAAAAAGCCGGTCATCCCTGATATGTTCTATCACCTGAAAGCTGACCACCGTGTCAAAGGAATTATCGTTTATCCCATCAAGTGGCGGGATATTCATGGCACGGAACCTGACTTCCGGAAACCGGTTCTTCAACTGATCCGGTATTGCGTCCAGTTTGTCAACCGCCATGAACGACTTTGCTTTCGGCACCAGCAGTTGCAGCCCGCGGCCTTCTCC
>CBKWFZ010000092.1:0-9009 GCA_966673785.1 uncultured bacterium | reverse complement strand
ATCAGTTTTCTGATTTCAAGCAACTGGTTTGGATCCAGGCCGGACGTCGGTTCATCAAGGATAAGGACTTTAGGGTCATGGATGAGCGCCTGTGCCAGCCCTACCCGCTGCCGGTAACCCTTTGACAAGGTCTCAATACGTTTGTTTTGTTCAGCGGTCAGTCCGCACAACTCAACCATTTCGGCGACACGTGCTTTCAGCGTTGATCCTGCGAGACCGCACAGCTTCCCGATGAAGTGCAGATATTCATGAACGTAGAGATCCACATAGAGCGGATTGTGCTCCGGAAGGTACCCCGTTATTTTTTTTATGTCGTGCGCGTGCTCGGTCACATCAAAGCCGCCGATCCGTACCTCGCCGGAGGAAGGCGGAAGAAAACAGGTTGCGATCTTCATCGTTGTCGATTTACCGGCGCCGTTGGGCCCCAGAAACCCGACGATCTCACCCTGCCCGACGGAGAAAGCGATGTCGTCAAGGGCTTTCTGCTCCCCGTAGTACCTGGTCAAATTTTTGATCTGAATCGACATTTAGTGCAATTTTGCGGCAAAGTTTACGGTTTTAGGCAAATAACCTGAATTTTGATCCGGGAAAGTTGTTACAAATGAAAGTTTCCTGATATTAAAGCATTTGGTCTGTAATTCCTGTTTTCACAATTTCGCCTTCATGAAAGCATCGCTAAGAGTTACCATTTTTTCGCTGGGAATGCTCCTTGCAACGTCGCTGTACGGACAATCAACCGGTTATGATCTCGAATTCCGCATCGATGGCTGGAAAGACACAACGGCCTACCTGGGGCATTATTACTGGGAAAACACCTATATAAAGGACACGGCCCGCGTTGACAGTAAGGGAGCGTTCAGGTTCACCGGAACTAAGCCGCTGGCGCCCGGGGTGTATTTTCTTGTGCTGGATAAGACAAAGATTTTCGAACTCGTGGTCGGCGATGTTCAGCGTTTTCGCATGGAAACAAAAGCTGCAGATTATGTGAAGCATATGGTGGTGACCGGCGACCCGGACAACCGCCTTTTCTTCGAAAATATGAATTTCAACATGGAGCGGCATATGGAAGCCGAACCTCACATAGCCGTGCTGAATGACAGCCTCGCTGGTGAAGAAGCGAAAAAAGCTGCGCGTGAGGCTTTCGCAAAGATCAATGAACGGGTGCTTGCCTATCAGAACGAGGTTTTGACAAAGCATCCCAAAACGATTACCGCCACCCTTTTCCGGGCTAACCAGCCGGTTAAAGTGCCGGATCCGCCGAAACGCCCCGATGGAACGATTGATTCAACGTTTCAGCTGCGGTGGTACAGGCAGCATTTCTTCGATAATATTGACTTCTCCAACGAGGCCATCGTACGCATGCCCCGCCCGATTCTGAAGGAAAAGATCAACGAATACCTCGACAAACTGTTCGCACCGCAGCCAGATACGATCACCCAGGCCATTCATTCAATCCTTACGCGCGCGAAACAAAACCAGGAAGTTTACAAGTATGCTACCTGGATTACACTGGTTAAGTATCAGCAACCGGAGATTATGGGCCTCGATGCCGTGTATGTGAACGTCTTCGATAAATACTTTGCAAGCGGTGAGATGGACTTCTGGGTAAACGACAAGATGAAAAAAAGTCTGCAGGAGTACGCGGACCGGCTACGGAAGAGCCTTCTCGGAAAGACCGGACCGAATCTTATCATGCAGGATCAGAACCTCGCACGGCGCGCGCTTTATGATCTTAAGAACAGGTACACGATCCTTTACATTTTCGATCCGGATTGTGGTCACTGCAAGGAAGAGACTCCCAAACTGGTCGCCTTTTATAATAAGAACAAGACCCGCTTCGACGTAGGGGTATTCGCGGTCAGCGCTGATACCAGTATGTCGAAGATGAAAGACTACATCAAAACGATGAAAATCCCGTTTGTTACGGTAAATGGTCCGAGGACCTACGTCGGTCCGTATCAGGATCACTATGATGCCATTACAACCCCTTCACTATTCGTCCTGGACAATCGAAAAAAGATTATCGCGAAGAAGATACCGGCGGACAAACTGGAAGACTTTTTTATTCAGTACGAAAAATTCCAACAGAACCAGGCCGGCGGAAGTCCGCGACCATAGCCTTCACCGGACACAAGGCGTTCATTATCGAACAGCACGAACAGCGATTTACCGCTTAAAAGCCGTTTTTCCGGATTGGTAAACGATTTGTAACTTTTTTCGCAAAACCTGAGTCTTATATGCAACTAATCCTCTATTTGAGGAATCTTTGATTTGTTAACTGATTTGAAACTAACCTCAATTTTGTAGTTATGGCATTCCTTGACAAAATTTTTGGAAAGAAGAAACCCGAACTGAAAGCCCGCTGTCCCATCACCAAGGAACCGATCGAAAATGGTTTTGGATATCTGTTAACAACCGCACAGGTAGTTACCTCTAAAAAATACTGGGATTTGGTGATGACAGAGCCGGAGACAATGTCTTATACGATGTCACATTTTAATAACCAGGCTTCGGGTACGCAAATGCGCTCGATGATCTTCGAAAAATACAGCACAATAGCCAAGCCGTGGATGGTATCCGACTCCTGCATCAATCTTTTTGAGGATATCGACAGAAAGGAGGCGCGGGAGAATGCCAAACGGTGGTGGGAAAACGGTGGTCAGTTCGAACCTTCGAACAGCGGTCCCGCAGCCGAATCCCTCGATGTGTCGGACTTTAACAACTGGAAAGATTATGCGATCCAGGAAGCCGGCAGATCACGCGTGAGAGTCTAGTGTACTTGTGGATATAAATTGTAGTATAGGTTAGAAAGGGCCGTAGCGAATGCTGCGGCTTTTTTTTTAGCTCTCGCGATCAATCGTAAACTGCACCAGTTGAATCAGTGAATCCTTATAAGGTGAATCCGGAAACTGCTTCAGCATGTCGAGAGCCTCACTGTGGAACCGCTGCATTGCCTTTTGCGCATATTCTATTCCGCCCGACTCCTTCACGAAAGCGATTACTTCCTTCACCTTCCTCGGGTTCTCACTCTCGTTTCTGACAATGCTGCGGATTCGTCGTTTTTCCGTCCAGCCCGCATGAGAAAGCGCAAATATCAGCGGAAGCGTCATCTTTTTTTCCTTGATGTCGATTCCAACCGGCTTTCCAATCTGCTGCTCACCGTAGTCGAAAAGGTCGTCTTTTAATTGAAAGGCGGTGCCGATATGGGCACCGAATTTCTGCATCAAAGCAACCTGTTCCGGATTTGCGCCACCCGAGCTGGCTCCCACCGCACAGCATGAGGCAATCAACGAAGCGGTTTTGCGCCTTATGATCTCGAAGTAAATGTCTTCGGTGATATCAAGCTTCCTGGATTTTTCAAGCTGAAGCAACTCGCCTTCGCTCATATCCTTAACAGCCTCCGTCACAATGCTTAAAAGGTTGAAGTCGCCGTTCTCCACGGAAAGGATCAATCCTTTCGAAAGCAGGAAATCGCCGACGAGAACGGCGACCTTGTTTTTCCAAAGTGCGTTAACTGAAAAAAAACCCCGGCGATAGTTGGCTTCGTCGACCACATCATCATGCACCAGCGTGGCCGTGTGTAACAATTCGATGAGTGAGGCGCCCCGGAATGTAGCCTCCTGGATCTTGCCGCATGTTCCGGCACTCAGGAAAACAAACATCGGACGCATCTGTTTTCCCTTGCGCTTCACGATATAACTCATGATTTTATCAAGCAACAAGACCTTTGTTTTTACCGACGCACGGAACTTCTGCTCGAATTGTTCCATTTCCCGTGCGATGGGGGTCTTGATATCGTCGAGTCGAAGCGTCATTGAAGGCGCAATAATACGCATTGAAGGCCAATCCTCCACATTCCCGGTGCCGAATTGGGCTTGTGAATAAGCCGGAGAATTCAACACTTTTTCGCTTAATTTGTTTAAGACACACCCGGTTCAGAAAAACGCGCTACCGGGTGCAGCGTTTTACCAGCATTTCCCATGGACCACAAAATCCCGAAAGCTCCCATTATCGAGCTGATCAGTTACAACCGCGAACACCACGACCGCTACCTTAACGTTCCCCCCGAAGAGATTTTCAGCAACCTCAAGGATGACCGTGTCAACTGGATCAACGTCGACGGCCTGTTTTACCAGGACTACATCGAGAAGATTCAGCATCAGTTTAACCTGCACACGCTCCTGATCGACGACGTACTAAGCGATCAGCGACCTAAAGCGGAAGAATTTGACGAATATCTCTTTTTCACCCTCAAGATGCTGTACCGTATCGAAGGCAGCCATTTTGATTATGAACAGATCAGCTTCGTGCTGGGCAAAAACTTCCTGATCTCCTTCCAGGAAAAAGAGGGCGACCTGTTTGATGGCTTCAGGGAGCGTATCCGCCTCGACCAGGGCCGTGTCCGGAAGCGTCAGGCTGACTATCTCCTCTACCGGCTTATTGACATCATTGTCGACAACTATTACACAGTGCTGGACAAGATCGGAGACCTTATTGAAGAGATGGAGGAAACCGTATACGATCAACCCTCCGACTTTTCTTTTCAGCGGATACAATCGCTCAAAAAGGAGCTCATCTTTCTGCGCAAGGCGCTTTATCCGCTCCGGGACGCGTTAAGCAAACTGATCAAAGGCGAGTCGGACTTCCTGCGGGATGAGAACAGCCGGTTTTACGCCGACGTCTACGACCACGTAATTCACCTCATCGATTCCCTCGATACGTACAAAGACCTTACATCGAGCCTGCTGGACATTCACATCAACGCAATGAACAACAAGCTCAACGAAGTGATCCGGGTCCTCACGGTTATTTCCACGATTTTTATTCCCCTGACATTCATTGTAGGCGTTTACGGCATGAATTTCCGCCACATGCCGGAGCTCGAATGGGAGTATGGCTATTACGGTGTCTGGATAGTGATGATACTCGTCGTATTTGCTATGCTGGGCTACTTCCGTTATAAGAAATGGTTTTAGACCCGTCAACGAAAAATCTTACGTAAGCGCGTGTCTCCCGAGAAAAAAACCGGTGCCGGGAGCACCGCCGTGCCAGCTAATAATTTCTATATTTAAAGCTTGTCGAATTTGTATTATCGCAGATGGTCTTTTCATTTCTGTTGCTCCTTACGGGTTTTGTAATACTGGTCAAGGGAGCCGATTTTCTTGTTGTTGGTTCGTCGTCAATTGCAAAGCGGTTCAATGTTTCCAGCCTGGCAATCGGTTTGACGGTAGTCGCATTCGGAACGTCAACGCCCGAGCTGATCGTCAGTCTTTTATCAGCGATAGAGGGGCGTAATGACGCCTCGTTCGGCAACATCATCGGAAGCAACAACTTCAATATCTACCTGATCCTTGGAACGGCCGGGCTCATATATCCCCTGGTCGTTCAGCGCAACACGATCAAGTATGAAGTTCCTCTTTCGCTCGCAGCGTTCGTGCTGCTTTACTTTCTGGTAAATGATACAATGACCCGTGGCGCTGCCGATAACGTGCTGTCGCGTCTTGATGCCGCGATCCTGCTGGCCGTGTTCGGAGCATTCATGTACTACATTACCCGGACAATGAAAAATGCGGTCGATATCGCCGACGAAAATATAAAGGAGTACACCCTGCCGGTTTCGCTGGGACTGGCTCTTCTGGGACTCGCGATGCTGGTAGGCGGCGGAACGCTTGTCGTTGAGAACGCCGTGCAGATCGCGGAACGTTATGGCCTTTCGGAAAAACTGATCGGGTTGACGATACTCGCCGCCGGAACTTCACTACCCGAGTTGGCGACATCCGCGGTAGCTGCCTACCGCAGGAATACAGACATTGCTATCGGCAATGTGATCGGATCGAACATCTTCAACGCCACGCTGATTCTGGGTATCACTGGAACGATTCATCCGATTCCTTTCAACCCCGGCCTGAATTTCGACCTTTACGTCATGGCTATCGGAACCGTCGTGCTGATGATTTTTATGTTTACCATTAATCAGCGCAAGCTCGATCGCTGGGAGGCATTCATTCTATTTGCAGGTTATATCACGTACGTCGTATACCAGATATTTCACGATCAGCCCGCCACGGTGGGATAAACAAAAAGGTACAGCCGATTTCGGCTGTACCTTTTTTCCGGATCACTGCCGGATCAGATTCGCTTTTCAAGATCATCAATGCGCGCCTGCGCCTCGGCCTTTCCAAGCGAGAGTGATTTTTTATAAAGTTCGATTGCTTCGCGGAGTGTCTCCTTTTTCTTCTTCGGAGCAAGTTTGGTCCGGTTCGCCGCCTCTTCCACTGCCTGCGCACGTGCGAAGTAAGCGTCAGCCTCACTCATCTTGCTTTGGATCATCAACTCCTGTATCCGCGCCTCGATCAGCGCAAGTTCCTGCGTCTTCGACTCAATCTCCGCCTCTTTATCCAACAGCTCAGCCTCCTGCATTCCTACCGTAGAGATCAGGTTCTGGTTTTCATTTCTGTATTTCTCAACCTGCTCCTGCAACTCAACGATCCGCTGCGTCTTTTCCGCCATGTCGGCTTTCAGCTTTTTGATCGTCGCGGAATACGCGTTTGAAGTTGATCGCGACTTCGAGAGTGTCTTCTCCAGGTCATCAATCTTCCGTTGAGTGTCTTTCACATAGGAGTTGATGTCGCGCATCCGCTCCTGATAGTCTTCATAGGATGTACCTTCGACCATGTTTACGCGAAGCAGTTGCCGGCTTGCATCGATCGAATCCATCAGCACACCAACTTCCGTCAACGTCTTGGCCATCCGCTGGCTGATTTCGAGTTCTGTCTGCAGCGAATCCAGCTTTGACTGCATTTGATCTTTTTCCTTCTGATCACAGCCAAAAATCACAGCCGCGATACACACACTAAATACTAGCTTTTTAACCATACAGGTTGAATTTATAGGGGTTTCCTATTCCAAAAATACTGTGGAATATGGAGACAATTTCCGGTCGTTAAACAATTTTTTTAACCGTCAGCCGGAAGTCCTGAAACCGCGCTGATAACCAACTTTGTCCCCTTTTCTTTTGGTATTACCTGAAGGCCATTAACTTTGCGACCGTTTTTTCAAAACTCAGGATTATCCTTCATGCAAAAGCTGATCACTACGCGTACGCGTATTGCCGATCTGGGAAAACCTCGCATAGTGGTTATCGGCGGCGGATTTGGCGGTCTCGAGGTCGCCAAAGGCCTGAATGGACTGAAAGCCCAGACTGTCCTGATCGACAAGTACAACCACCATTGTTTTCAGCCACTCCTCTACCAGGTAGCAACGTCCGGACTCGAAACCAATTCGATTGTTTTTCCTTTCCGCAAACGATTCGCTGATCAGCCTGATTTTTACTTCCGGCTTGGAGAGGTCTCGCGAATAGTTCCGGAGGAAAACTATATTGAAACGTCCATCGGAAGCATCCGCTACGATTATCTGGTCATTGCAAACGGTGCCACGACGAATTTTTACGGAATGAGCGACGTCGCGGAAAACGCGTTGCCTATGAAGACGATCATCGATTCCATTAAACTTCGCAACATCATTATCCGGAACTTCGAAAACGCGTTGCTCACCGACGATCTGGATACGATGAACAGCTTTATGGATTTTGTAATCGTCGGCGGCGGCCCAACCGGTGTTGAACTGGCCGGGGCGTTAAGTGAGCTCAAGAACCATGTGTTCCCCAAAGATTACCCGGAACTTGAGATCGGTCATATGGACATACACTTGATCGAGGCTACGGGGCGGCTGCTCAATGGAATGTCCGAAAAAGCCGGCCAGAAAGCGTTGCAGTATCTGAAAGAAATGGGGGTTCAGGTGCACCTCAACCTCGCGGTAAAGTCCTACGATGGCCGGGAAGTCGTCTTCCAAAACGGGACGCGGGTGAAGAGCAGAACGCTTATCTGGGCGGCGGGCGTGAAGGGCCAGCCTATCGAGGGTGTCAGCAAAGAATCCGTTGGCCGGGGAGCACGTATCCTGGTTGATGAGTTTAACAGAGTCAAAGGATACACCAACGTCTTTGCAATTGGCGATGCAGCGCTTATGGAAGGAGATCCCGGTTTTCCGCAGGGTCATCCGCAAATGGCTCCGCCGGCAATGCAACAGGGCCAGCTGCTGGCAAAAAATATCAGACGGTTAATCAACAACCAGCCGATGAAACCATTCCGCTATAAACACCAGGGCAGTATGGCGACGGTAGGGCGTAATCGCGCCGTGGTCGACCTGAAGACGCTGAAAACACAGGGATTCATCGCCTGGCTCATCTGGATGTTTGTACACCTTATTTCGATTATCGGATTCCGGAATAAATTTTTTGTTTTTCTTAGCTGGCTTTGGAGTTACTTTAGCTATGACAAGAGTAACCGACTAATTATCGCTCGTCCAAAAGACGGGGTGCAGTAGCATGGCAACGTCCAACGAGAAATATGCAAGCCCCCTTTCCGCCGCCGGTGTACTGGTTTCCCTCGGAATCATTTACGGAGATATCGGAACGTCGCCGATCTATACATTCCGGTTCATCGTAGGGCAACATGTGATCACGGAAGATCTCGTTTTCGGGGGTCTTTCCTGTGTCTTCTGGACACTCACGCTGATCACGACAATCAAGTACGTCTACCTCGCCCTGAGTGCCGACAACAAAGGAGAGGGTGGGATATTCGCTCTTTATGCGCTTGTCAGAAGGTACAAGGCGAATTGGGTAATATACCCTGCGATTATCGGGTGCGCCACGCTCATATCCGATGGATTCATCACGCCGGCGATCAGTGTGACGTCGGCTGTCGAAGGATTACGGGCAATCAATCCCGACATTTCGACAACCACGATCCTTACAATCGTTATTATCATTCTGGTTGGATTGTTTCTTTTTCAACAGTTTGGCACCGTGGTGGTGGGACGCACGTTCGGTCCGATTATGCTCATCTGGTTCGGGTACATCGCCGTCATCGGACTCGTTCATCTGCTTGAGAATACCGATGTGCTTCGCGCCCTTAACCCGGTCTACGCCATCAATCTCCTGACAAAATACCC
>CBKWFZ010000091.1:0-9068 GCA_966673785.1 uncultured bacterium | reverse complement strand
GATCATTGGATACTCCATACCAATTGAAGCGGTATGAACTGAAATCGCTACCGGGTAAGGGTAGTCGATCGTCATCCGTGAGTAAACTTCCAGAGTATTCTTGACTGCTTTGGTTGACTCGCGAGCCCAGAGGGGGTTACCCTCCTTTGGGTAGAAGGACATCGCGAGCGGCGTGTTTTTTCCGGTTTTGACAGCCTGAGCATCCCAGATGAACTTGCGGGAAGACGCGAAAGCGAAATCACGGACGTTTTCAGCATGAAACTCCCACGTGCGTGTCGTTTTGCTTTTTGACTTCTCTTTCTTAACGGCTTCCGCTTCGGTCACGATAAACACAGGCTCGTCAAACGATCTGGATGCTTTCTGCAGACGTTCACGCTCCGCTTTGCTCAACACATCGTCGGGGTTCCTGAGCTCGCCGGTAGCCGCCACGATGTGATCGGAAGGCACCGTTATACGAACCTTATAGTCACCGAATGGCAATGCAAATTCACCGTTTCCGAGAAACTGCTTGTTTTGCCAACCCTCATAGTCGTCGTACACGCACATACGTGGGAAGAACTGCGCAATTGTATAGAGATAGTTTCCGTCTTCAGGAAAGTATTCCATGCCGCTTCTTTCACGAAAAACGTTCCGGTCGTTAATGTTATAAGACCACGAAACTCCGAACGAAACCTTTTCGCCGGGGTTAAGCGGTGTCGGCAGGTCGACCCGCATCATCGTGTTATTAATAACATGATTCAGGGGACTGCCGCCGGCATCTGTAACGCTTTTGATCTTGAACCCGCCGACGTAATCCGAAACGGTCCCGGCATACGCCTTAGCGGCGACGGAATCCCTTACTCTCCCCGTGGAAGTTGACGCAAGCGTATTTTCAGGGGACAGAATATTCTGATCGAGTTGAAGCCAAAGGTATTTCAGTACATCCGGAGAATTGTTATGGTAGGTTATCGTCTCCGTTCCGGAGATAGATTGATTGTTATCATCGAGGGTGACCTCAATAGCATAATCGGCCTTTTGCTGCCAGTACTCGGGCCCCGGTGCGCCGGATCCGGTGTGGTATTCATTCGGCGTCGGGAGCTCCCGACCGAGCTGTTCGAACTTGCCATTCCATTTGGTGGGTGCCTGTTGACCATTTGCAGAAAGCGAAAAGCAGACGATTGTTGATAGAAAAAAGAGACGAATCATTATTCAGACTTGGGTTAAAATGAGTTATTCAATCCAGAAAGCGGCTTCTTTCATCAGCACCAGAGAAATTCCGGCAACAGCCGAAGAAACAACCATTTTCCAGTCGCGACGGTTTACGCCAAACAAATCGACAAAGATAAAACTGGCGGAAAGGAATAATGCAACAATTATTATCTGGCCAAACTCCAGCCCGATATTAAAGGCGAGAAGCTGTGATACAATACTGCGGTCCTTTCCGAGGATCGCACGGAAAAAATTCGAAAATCCCATCCCGTGGATCAGACCGAACAACAACGCGTATGCATAGTTAAGCTGAATTTTGCGTTGGTGTAACGAATCTTCATTGCGGAACAGGTTCGAGACTGCCGTGACGAAGATCGTGAGTGGAATCAAAAACTCTACCAGTTCCTCATTTACCGGAATAATATTGAGACTGGCGAGCGCCAGGGTTATCGTGTGGCCTACCGTAAATGCCGTGACGAGAATCAGCAGCGGCTTCCAGTCACGCACCAGGTAAAGGGCGCACAACGCCACAATGAAGAGGATATGGTCATAGCCAAACTGGTAATCAAGGATGTGATCCCGTCCGTATCCGAAGTAGACCTGAAATTCGCTCATTGGTTAATGAAATAAAACCCCAATAATAACCCAATTATTCCATTTACAAGAATACTTACAAGACCGGCGGAATTAGCGGTTTCGGTACTATTTTTGACCGGGCACATGGTGTATGATCAACTGATGAGGTACTTCTTTTTATTCTGTTCGCTCTTTGTTTTATCCTCCGGCTCCGGCTTTCGCCATCCGCTGCACGTCAGCGTGACGGAGATCTTTTATGACGAAAAAGACAAAGCTCTTGAAATCATGATGCGGGTTTTCATGGACGACCTCGAACTCGCCCTGCGCCACCGGTTTAACAACCCGACCTTGGATGTGCTGAATCCGTCAGGGCCGACGCTCGACGAAATGATGAAAGGATACGTCGCTGAACATTTCAAGGTTTCGCTCGACAATAAATCCCAGAAAGTGCGTTATCTCGGTCATGAACAGGACGGAGAAGCGTTTGTCTTTTTCGTTGAAATCGCGAACGTAAAATCATGGAAAAAGATCGGGATCGTGAATGCAATTTTAACCGACCTTTACGATGACCAGTCAAACCTCGTCCATGTTACGTCATCCGGTAAGGTTCGAAGCCTTCGCCTGACGAAAAGTGATCCCGAAGGTGAGCTGACGTTTTAGAATCATGAATGTGAAAAAAATATCTTTTGATCGTCCACTCAAGCGCCTTCAAAGGTGGAAGTTTGTCGCCGCGGCACTCTTGCTGCTTACGGGATGTGGTGACACCGAAGAACAGGCATGCGTTGACGTACCGGATAGTCAAAATATCCAAATTGATCTGTCGGTTGAACATTTTGAAGACAGCCTCGCGGGCATTTCAAGCAAGCGTGAACTGGTTGACTTGTTTACCCGCCAGCCGGTACTGCGGGATTTTATTTTTCGGCGGCAGGAATATCCCGACGATTCCGTCTTTATCAATGAGATCTACAGTCGCGTCACGAATCCTTACTTTGATACCCTGCTGATTGAAACCAAAAAAGTATTTGGTGACGGGGCTTCATTGAAGTCCGACTTTGTTTCGGCATTCAGAAATCTGAAATATCACTATCCCGACGTCCGGATACCAAAGATCCTCACGGTGATTTCGGGCCTTGACACCGACATGTTCATGTCCGACTCATTGATCATTGTCGGCCTTGACTACTATCTCGGGGAGGATGCCCGGTACCGGCCGAAACTCTATGACTACCTGCTACGGAAATATGATCCTGATGACATTGTGCCAAGCGTGATGCTGGTGTATGGCATCGACGAACGCTTCAATAACACGAATCTCAATGACAAGACCGTTCTGGCGGACATGATTGCATACGGAAAATCATATTACTTCGCCAAACGTATGCTTCCATGTGTACCCGACAGCACGCTGATGTCATATAGCGGCGAAGAGATTCGCGGGTCACGCGAAAACCAGGACCTGATCTGGAAACGATTTATCGAGAGCGAGGTTTTGTATTCGACAAGTCACGTCGTAAAAAAAGACTACCTCGGAGAACGGCCTGTCACGATCCAGGTGGGCGAGAAATGTCCGGGTCGGATAGGACAGTGGGTTGGCTGGCAGATCGTTGAAAAATACATGAAGACGCATCCGGACGTTTCCCTTGCTGAACTGATGGACATGGCCGATGCGCAAAAGCTTTTTCGCGAATCGCGCTATAAACCAAAGTAGTGCTAACGGTTGCGCTCGCTGTGAGCGTGCCGCGGTCTCTGAAATCCGGATTATCATAGCCTTTCTGACGATCTGTTCATATCTTTGGCGCCACCAAAAAAACACAACAATCCTATGCGCCAAAAAATTGTAGCCGGAAACTGGAAGATGAACAAGACCCTCGAAGAGGCAAACATCCTCGCCTCTGAAGTAACCGGAATGGTTTCTGATGAAGTCCGCGGGGACGTTAAAGTTGTCTTCTGCGTTCCTTTTCCCTATCTGCTTACGATTAAAAATATCGTTGGTAACAATCCGAAGATCTTTGTCGGCGCACAGAACTGCAGTGACCAGGAGTCCGGTGCTTTCACGGGTGAAGTGTCCGCGGTGATGCTGAAATCGATGGGCATCCCCTATGTCATCCTCGGACACAGTGAGCGCAGACAATATTATGGTGAAGACGCGAAACTACTAGCACGCAAAGTTGATGTCGCTTTGAAGCATGACTTGGTTCCGATCTTTTGTTGTGGAGAGCCTCTTGAAGTGCGGGAGTCAAATAAGCATGAGCAGCTGGTTAAGTCGCAGGTCGAGGAAAGCCTCTTCCACCTGAGTGAAGCTGCGTTTCGCAAGATCGTGATAGCATATGAACCTGTGTGGGCTATCGGAACGGGCAAGACCGCTTCAGCACAGCAGGCTCAGGACATGCATAAGGTCATTCGCGACCATATCGCGACCAAATACGGACAGGGTGTCGCTGATGATATTGTCATTCTGTATGGGGGAAGTGTAAATGCAGGCAATGCAAAGGAATTGTTTGCTTGTCCCGATGTGGATGGCGGTCTGGTAGGTGGTGCGTCGCTGAAATCGCGGGAATTCACCGAGGTGATTAAAGGCGCTTTGTAGGCGGCACACAATGTATTACACGTGTCTCAAAGTCACCTGTGACCCGGCATATGTCGAGATCCTGATGGCTGAGGTCGCTCAGGCGGGCTTCGACAGTTTCATGGAAACGGAATCTGGTTTCGAGGCCTATGTTGAGCTTGAAAAATTTGACGAGGCAACACTCACGGCGATCAGGGAACAGTACGCGTTACCGGCCCAGCTCACCATCTCATATGAGCGCCTGGAAAAACAAAACTGGAATGAAGCCTGGGAGAAGAGCTACGAACCAATTAACGTCGAAGGGCAGTGCCTGATTCGGGCATCGTTCCATGATCCGGATCCGAGCATCCCGTTTGAAGTGGTGATCACACCGAAGATGTCATTTGGTACGGGACATCACCAAACCACGTACCTAATGGTCAAGAATCAACTCGGTATTGATCATGTGAACAAGCGCGTAATGGATGCCGGATGCGGAACTGCTATACTTTCCATTGTGGCATCGCTCCGGGGTGCGGCCGGGGTGGAGGCGTTTGATATCGATGAGTGGAGTATCATAAACGGTAGCGAGAATGCGGACGTAAACAACTGCAGGAACATACGCATTCGTCAGGGGCGGATTGAAGAACTGAACCTTGAGGGCCAGTTCGACATCATCCTCGCCAATATTAATAAGAACGTGCTGATGGCCGAGGCCAGAATATACCAACGCTATCTGGTGCAAGGTGGCCTTATGCTCTTAAGCGGCTTCTACACATCGGATATCAGTGACCTCCTGAATGAACTTTCACCATACGGATTGTCGGAAGAGAGACGCGATGAACGGGAAACGTGGGCCTCGCTTCTCCTGAGGAAACACTAATCCGTGGAGTTAAGCCAGTTCGTTACCAGCGAAACAAACTCCTCCGGTTTCTCGGCCTGTACCCAATGGCCGGTGTCCATAGTCTGAACCTCCGCCTTTGGAAAAACTTCCTTTATCCGGGCAATATCCGTGTCAAGAACGTAGCTTGAATTGCCTCCCCGTACGAAAAGGGTCGGCTTTGTAAACGTTCCTTCAGAGATCAGATCAACCCCCACGTTCGCTAGTTTTTCTCTGATAACCGGAAGGTTCATCTTCCATGAGAAACCACCCTCACTCATTCGTTGGAGATTTTTGAGCAGGAATTGCCTTGTGCCGAGGTCGGATACGTATGTTGCGAGATGTTCCTCAGCTTCTTTCCGCGATGATATGGTATCAATCGGAATTGACGCGAGCCCATCTGCGATTACATAATGTTCGAGGTCATAGGACCGAGGAGCGATATCGACGATGACAAGTTTTCCGACCGCATCGGGATGGCTGATCGAGAAATTCATCGCCGCTTTTCCGCCCATCGAGTGGCCGATCAGAATTGCCCCCGACAAATCGTGGTCCCGGAAGAATTCTTCAAGATCGTCGACCATGCTGGAATAGTCAAACGCTTCATCATGAGGCGAGAGGCCGTGATTTCTCAGGTCGACTGTGAGAACGCGGTAGTTCTCAGCGAACAGTTTCGCCTGTGTAAGCCAGTTATCTGATGATCCAAATAATCCATGGAGGATTACCATAGGACGACCGTTGCCGTATTCCCTGAAGTGCAGTTTCATTTTAGTGCTATGCTATTTTTCGCAAAAAGATCCCTTTGCGATATAAAGATTCTTTCGCTGAACCTCAACCAGGCCGGCTTCAACGGCCGGATCCGTATTCATCAGGTCGGTGTCCACTTCACCTTTCAGAATAAGGATACCACCATCACGGGGACCGAATACAGCTTCTGAGACCACGTTGCCACCCTTGATGATCTCCTGCAAAAACTTGTCATGAGCGTCGATGAGTTCTGATTGTCGGGCGACGGCAAACTTGCTGGCGACGGCGTCAAAACGATAAAACGTGTAGCTGGTCATTTCGTAGTTTTCGCCCACCGGGCAGACACCACCGTGACGCGGTTGAAACGGAAGTATCTCGATTCGCCAGCGTTTGGCTTTCACGCCCGGGTCCGTGCTTATCCACTCTTCGACTTCGTCGACTGAGGAACTGTTCATGATAAAGATCCCGCCCCCGCCGTCAAACGGGCCGGCCGCCAGTAACTTGTTTTCTTTTGCGAGTCGGCCCATGTTGGCCATGTGCCCCTCCATGATTGTCTTGGTTTCCTCAGGAGTGAGTTTTTCGTTATCCGGTTTCTTGTTGAGAAACACGATCATGTATTTTTTCTCCTGCGCCACTGCTGTAAGCACGCCGAAAAGAAGCGCGAGCGTAATAAGTCTTGCAGTCATATGGATTAGACGTTTTGAATTTCCTTGATTGTCGTGGGAATAACCACCTTTCGCGATTTGCTTTTCCGGCCAACCATCAGAATTCCCGCGAGAATCATGATGGTTCCGGCAATTTGCAAAACCAATATCGGTTCTCCTAATACAAAATAAGCCTGCAGAATCGTCGAGATAGGACCGATACTGCCGACAATGGCTGCATTTCCTGAACCGATGCGGTTGATACCGAGCGTGACGAGGTAGGAAGGAATGACTGTGCTTACCACAGCCATCGCGATCGAGTCCATGTAAATACGGGGCTCCAGATCGAAGAGGGAACCTTTTCCGGCAACTACGTAGTGAAGAATAACTGCCAGACAAGCGAAGCTCATGGCATAGCTGTTAAACTTGGAGGCGCCGATGTGCGGGATCAGCCGGCCACTTCCTACTATGTAGATCGCATACGTTACGGCGCAACAGAATATCAGCGTCGCGCCCAGCGCAAACGTTGGTCCGGCTGTTTCGAATTCGACCTCGCCCCAGAACGCAAGTAGTAACCCTGCGTACGTGAGCAAGATAGCGAACCATTGATACCGCGACACTTTCGTATGGTAGACGAACGCCGAGATCAAAAGCACGAGGGTTGGATAAATGAACAGGATCAGACGCTCGATGCCTGCGGATACATATTGCAGACCGAGAAAATCGAGCAGACTCGACACGTAGTAGCCGATGCAGCCAATAGCGGCGACTCCAATCCACTGCTTACCGGTAAAACGCACATTCGCTTGTTTCGCCGAACTGACTGCAGCGGAAACAACGAAAAACGGAAGGGCGAAGATCATTCTAAGCGCGAGCAGCGTTACCGGGTCAACCGGCGTATCACGATAGGCAAGTTTTACAAAAATTGCCTTCGTCGAGAAACAAATTGCCCCCAGAAAGGCAATCGCGATGCCGCCGAGAAAGTAGGAACGGGAACTTTGTCGGCCCATCAGGATTTGCCGATTAGCACGTTCACAAGTCTTTGCATATCCGCTTCGCGATTATATACGTTCGGAGAGATGCGAATTGCGTCGCCCCGTAGCGATACGAAAATGTTTTTCTTGAGAAGTTTCTCACGAATTGCCCCGAGGTCGCGTGTAACAATCGGGCGAACGCCAAACAGGTGACTTCCCCGCCAGTGATCTTCCTCTGCCCAATAGCCATTCTCGCGCAGTTGTGTTATCGCAGCTGACGTGATGCTGCGACAATATTCCTGAACAGATTCGGGTTTCCAGCGATTGAGTTGATCGATCGCCTTCAGCATCATCGGCACCAGAATAAAATTGCTGTGTTCACCGACCTCATAGCGCAACGCGCCGGGTTGATAGCTGTCGCGATAATTGACGAGGCCGGCGAAGTCTTCACTGTTTTGACGGTTGATCCAGTTTTCTTCGATTGGATTCCCGTTGTCGAATGCAGGACCATAATACGCGAGTCCAATGGAATACGGCCCCAGCAGCCATTTATATCCGGCGCATATGAGCGCGTCGGGCTGAATCACGTTCACGTCGAAAGGAAAGGCACCGACAGATTGCGTACCGTCTACGATCAGCAGCGCGTTAACGGATCGCGTCTTCGCGCGAATCGCTTCCAGGTCGAAGCGTGTTCCATCTGCCCAATGGAAATGCGCGATTGCCACTGCCGCGGTTTGCGAATTGATTTCCTCCAGAATCCGTTCATTCCATGATTGTCCGCGGTTCATGCTTGTGTCCGGTGGAGCAACGACTTTGATTTCCGCGCCGCTCTTTTCGCAAAGTCGCTTCCAACAGTAGTAATTACTCGGAAATTGTTCCGCGGCTACCAGGATGTGCTGTCCGGGCGCCAGACTCATGTTCGCCGCAACGGTTGCCATACCGTATGAGACGGATGGTATCAAAACGACTCTTCGCGGCTCATTCAGGTTTACAAGTTTTGCAAACGATTTTCTGAGCAGCTCTGTCTCTTCAAAAAACATTTGTGGCGTGACCGCCGATGGATTACGCTTAAGTCTGATCCCCCTTATTCCTGCTTTTTCAACAGCAGTCAGGAGAGGTGCCATATAGGCGCAATTCAGGTATGTGATTTTTGGTGGAAGCGTAAATTTCGCGTGTTTACAGGAAAGCATAGAAAGCCGCAACCGTTAATGGCGCATTCGGTTTATGAAATACAATATGACCGAAACAATGATACTGATAATAATCGACGACGTAAGTGGGAAATAGAATTTGAACTTGTCGCTTTCGAAAGAAAAATCACCGGGAAGTTTTCCGAAGAACGGGATGCGCCCGCCGAAAGAAAGAAGCACACCCAGAGCGATAAGTATGACACCCGCGATGATCAGAACTTTTCCCATGCGATCAAAATGCGAAAGTTACGTAGTTTTGGGTTTTGCCAAAATCTTACCCTGAGAATGGACAGGAAAGCGATACCCGGAAAACTTTACCTCATA
>CBKWFZ010000090.1:0-9091 GCA_966673785.1 uncultured bacterium | reverse complement strand
GTCGCGTTCATGGCTATCGCCAATGATGAAGCCAATGGGCTTAAGGCTCTCGACATGATCGAAAATTATCTTCAATATGCCCATGATCGGAAGGAAGAGAATCATTCCCGCTACTCCCCAGATCATGCCTCCGGCGATGATACTCAGGATACTGGTAAGCGCGCTTAGATTCACTTCACCACCTACAACACGTGGTTCTATAAAGTAATTGTCAATGGTTTGTATGATGATGATCGCTCCGCCGACCATAAGCGCGGCGTGATAAGACGGTTCCGTTGTCAGAGCAACGAGAAAAGGAAAAAGGCCGCCGATAGTTGTACCGACATAGGGAATGATCGTGAGCATAGCTGCAATCCCCCCAAGCAACAACGCGTTGTCAAGTCCGATGATGTAGAGGGCAACCGAGTACAATGTGGTCAGGATAATGACGGACATTGCCCGCCCTGTCAGATACCGCTGGCCAACAAGGGAGATCTTTCCGACTATCGTCTTTACTTTTTCAGGATCTTCTGCATGAAATGAACGGACAAAAAACGTTTCGAACTTCTCCTTATTATACAGAAAGAGGAATGTGTAAACCAGCATTAACACCAGCGTGCCAAGGGTTGAGGTGAAGCTTGCCAGTATGGTTCTGGCGATTCCACCCTGATTTTCCTCCGATTGAACCTGTTCCTTCGCAATTGTTTCCTGTTCTTTTCTGGGGATGTTGAACTTCGCCTCAATCCATGTTTGAAGGTCCCACATAATGCTTCTCGTCTTGGCCTTTATCATGGTAAGATCTTCCATAAATGAATTGATCTGTGCGATCAGAATGGAAACGATCGCCACAATGGCAACTGCGAGGATGATGATACAGATCGCCGAGGATAACCCGCGGTGGAAACCACGGTCATCCAGCGCCTGGCAAACAGGCGCCATTAGCATGGCGAGCAATGCCCCGAACATAACGGGTACCAGTATGGGTTTACCGAAATAAAGGACAACAACAAATAAGACGAAAAAAAAGAGTTGCTGGTTAACTCGGGACAGGATGTCGTTCATTGAAGATTATTTGCATTTCTTCCGGTTAAAATTATCAAGCCCGACGGCGGCTTTCACCCACCATGCCAGGAAGCGGCTAAACAAACGCGGCGGCGTGTTGGTTAAAAACCTGTTGACAAGATGTGTAGAATATTACTCAGGTTGGTGAAGATATAATGGTCTTTTTGAATCGGCCGTGGCATTAGATTGTTAATTTGGTAAGCGCTTCAAAACATGGATAAGAGTAAGGCAAGGAAGATCGGAATCAGGGTTCTTAAAATTCTCGGTTGGACTCTGACCGGCATAGTCGCGTTGCTTCTGCTCGTGATGGTCGCCATTCAGATTCCCTGGGTACAGAACAAGATTAAACAGGAGGCAATCACTTTTCTGGAAAGCAAAATCGGCACGCCTGTGAGGCTTGCCCACTTCAGTCTGTCGTTTCCGAAGAAGATTGTCATTGAAGGTCTTTACATCGAGGACCAGCAGCAAGACACGCTTTTGTATGCCGGCAGAGTTGGAGTTGATACCGACTTGTGGGCGCTTACCGATAACACCATTGAGTTGAATAAGATCGAGCTCAGTAATATCGTTTCGACGATAAAACGATCGGAAGCGGATAGCGCCTTCAATTTCGACTACATCATTGCCGCATTTGCAACCGCGGATACCGTTGCCGTCGATACGACCGCGGCACCGTGGACATTCCGGCTTGGCGAAGTTGAGTTGGAACAGCTCGCGTTTCATCTCAACGATTCGATTTCCGGGAACCAGGTTAACCTGAGGCTGAATAAATTAGCTATTGATACAGAGGTGTTCGATCTGGACAGCGGCGCGATCCGCTTTAATGAAATTTTTCTTTCCGGTCTTTCAACGGACGTAGTCCAGTTCAAAATTCCTGAAGCTGTTCCCGACTCCGCGGAAGTTGTTCCTGAGGATAGCGCAGCCGTTGGAATGAACATCGCCTTCAACCGGATCTTTCTTGACCAGATCGATGTCGAATACAACCAGAAACCGCTCGGCCAGGTTGTGGTAGCGAGGTTGGAGGATGCATTCATCGAAGCTGATACCATCGACATCAAAAAGCAGGTTATCGACCTTACCCGGGTCGCATTCACCGATCCGTTTCTTTCCGTTCAAATGACAGGGCAAGAGCCATCGGACGATCCGGTCGATCCTGTCGCAGTACAGCATAATGAGGCACAGGAACCCTGGCGCGTCTCACTTGATAATTTCTCCATAGAAGGGGGAAAAATCCAGTACTTCGATCATCTCCAACCCGTGATGAGCGACGGAATCGATTTTGCTCACCCCGTTTTGTCGGACCTCAATGTCGAGATGAACGCACTGCGGTATGACAACGGCGAGGCGTTTGCAACGATCGATGAGTTTTCTTTTCGCGAAAAGAGTGGTTTCCGGCTTGAGGCTGTTACCGGCTCGTTGTCGATGTTCCGCGACTCGCTTGCCCTGAGCGATTTCTCCGTACGTACCGGCAACAGTGCCATAGCCGTTGAAGCCTTCGCGACATATCCATCTATTGAAGCTGTTTCGAATACACCTGCTGCGGCGCAAGGTGTAATCAATGTCGCTTCCGCGTCCGTATCCTTGCGTGACCTGCTTTATTTCAACCCTGCTGTGCTTGATAGTATTCCGGTTTCCCTACCGGAATCGTCGGTTGTCAGAATGGACGGAAGATTCAGCGGTACGATGGAGGATGTGCGCATCGATCATTTTCAGCTTCACGCAATGGCCAATACCAGTTTATTTGTGAATGGGTCCCTTGCGAATATATCCGATCCGGAGAAAATGTACGTTGTTATGGATGTAGACAAGTTTTATACGACAGCTGCAGACATTCAGACACTTCTGGCTGACTCACTTATCCCGCCTTCCATCCAGTTGCCGGAGTGGCTCAGCCTTCGTGCCGACTATCGCGGTACGCTATCAACACCGGACGTCGAAGCCGTGCTCACTTCCGAATTTGGTACTGTCAGTCTTGACGCAAAAATGGATCTGCAGAAATCGGTGAAAGAAAACTACCGTGGTGAAATCAGGATCGTTGATTTTTTTGTGGGTAAGCTTCTGGGTCAGCCTGAGCAAATGGGCAGACTCGATATGGTTGCGACGGTGAATGGATCGGGAACCACGATTGAAGAGTTGGACGGATTATTCAAGGTGCGGGTGAATAAGTTCGACTATAACGGATATGCTTACCGTGACTTCCGGCTGGACGGAACGATGAAGAAGTATTTCTTCTCGGGCGAAGCGGCGATGTCCGACGAAAATCTGGACTTTAATCTGACCGGCGATCTTGACTACGACAACGACGTTCCGCGCTACAAGCTTGCACTTGATCTTCGTAACGCCGATCTGGAGAAGCTCGGATTCTCCGCAGGTACGATGCGTGCGCGCACGAAACTGGAGGTCGATCTGGAAACGCCGGATTTTCAGAAGCTCAATGGTGATGTCGGGATCCGGGATTTCGCGATCTTCAACGGGACAGACCTCTATGCTGTCGACTCGCTTTTGTTCGCCTCAATTGACCAGGAGGGAAGAAGCGAGATCAGCATCCGATCCGATATTGTTTCCGGTGATTTTAAGGGTACAATAAACATTTTTACGCTACCCGACGTCCTCAGCCGGCACTTCAATCAATATTTCGCACTTCAGGACACTGCTTACAGTCAACCCGTGGAAGATCAGCGGTTCAGTTTTGATCTGGTATTAAAGAATACGGATCTTATCACGGAGGTGATTGTTCCCGAACTGGAGCCGTTTGTTCCCGGCACTATCCGTGGCGAATTCAACAGCGTCTCTGACGAACTTAAGCTTGATTTTCTCGTCTCTGAAATCAACTATGCGGGAATCGCGCTGGATACGATTTCGCTCAAGGCTGTGTCTGATACCGAATCGTTTGATATGACGCTCGACCTCAGGGATATTCTGATTGACACGCTTAACATAAAGTCACTTCGGCTGGCCGCCAATGTGATGCATGACTCCATTCGCACCAATTTTGCGATCCTTGACTCGACTAAGCGCGAGAAGTATTACCTGGGTGGCGTGTTCTATAGTCTTGAGGAGGCATTCCGTTTTTCCTTCCTCCAGAATCAGCTAACGCTGAATTACGAAGACTGGCAGGCGCCGTTGTATAACACCCTCGTCTTTGGCGATGGAGGTCTGGAACCGAACAATTTTCATATATCACGCGGCAATCAGCGGATTCTTCTTTACAAAAAGAACACAGCAGATTCGACGCTTTCTCTTGCTTTCAGGGAGGTGGAACTTAGTAATGTGACGAGCCTGGTCGAGGGCACAACCCCGATTTCAGGAACAATAGACGGTGAACTTACGCTCGCGTCTTCGGCCACGAGCTCCTTCGAAACCCGGTTGCAGATAGCGAATCTCGCAATTCTTGAAAAGGTCTGGGGTGATCTGCGCCTTGCTGTAAACAAGGAACCCGCAGGTCCGATGAATTACACACTTGATCTGCAGGGACGTGATGCCGAACTGAACGCTCGTGGATTCCTTTCACAGGACGACGATCCCGTAATATTACTCGAAGCCCGGCTTGCGCGGTTGAATCTCGCGATTGTTGAGCCGCTGACGATGGGGCAACTGCAAAATCTCAAGGGAATGCTTACCGGTGAGTTCACGATGCAGGGACGAACGGACGATCCGGAATTGTCGGGAAGGCTGAACTTCCGGGATGCTTCATTCCTTTCGACGTTTGCCAAAACCTCGTTCACCGTGGAAAATGAATCGATATTTCTGCGTGACGACGAAATCGTATTCGACAAATTTGATCTGCTTGATGCACGCAAAAACAAGGCTACGCTTGACGGACTCGTTGGATTCCGCGAAGCAGGCGGATTCGATCTGAGACTGAATTTAAAGGCCAATGACTTTCAGCTGCTCAATACGTCTGCCGGCGATAATGAATTGTTTTACGGAAATATCCGGTTCAACACAACGACTACGATAACCGGAACGAGCCTTTCACCCAAGGTCGATATGAATGTAAGTCTTACGGACGGGAGTGAACTGACGTATGTCGTTCCGCAGGCCGAGAGTGGCGTGCTCGAACAGAAAGGTATCGTTGTGTTCGTCGATAAGGATGCTCAAAACGACCCGTTCATGCGCTCCATCGACATGCGGGATACGGTGGAGATGGGATTCACGGGTGTTGACCTGACTGCCAACATTCAGCTTAATGGTACGGAGCGTTTCAATGTTGTCATCGATCCGATTACGGGAGACCAATTGTCCGTTCAGGGCGAGTCGACGCTCACGCTTCAAATGGATCCAACAGGCGATATGCAATTGACCGGACGCTATGAGATCGTTGAGGGTAGTTATGATTTGTCGTTCGCCAAATTTGTGAAACGGAGCTTTTCGATGGAACCGGGAAGTACGATGACGTGGGCAGGCGACGTGCTTAATGCGGAAATGGATATTAGAGCGTTGTACCAGGTGGAGACGGCACCAATCGATCTTGTCGCGAATCAGGTTCCGGAAGAAGAGTTGTCGATTTACAAACAAGCCGTCCCTGTCAATGTTTTTCTCATACTAAAGGGGGAACTACTTAGTCCTGAAATCTCCTTCGAGCTGGGAATGCCGGAGGATGCCCGCGATGAATTTGGCGGAAGTCTTTATGCGCGGCTCCAGGATATCAACACGCGCGAGTCGGACCTCAACAAGCAGGTCTTCGCACTTCTCGTGCTGAAGCGTTTCATTTCCGAAAATCCGTTTGAAAGTCAGGCGGGCGGAAGCTTTGCGAGCTCAGCGCGCAAAAGTGTCAGCAAGATCTTGTCCGACCAGTTGAACAGACTTTCTTCCAATGTCAAGGGAGTTGAACTGAGCTTCGACCTGAAATCATATGAGGATTACTCTACCGGTGCGGCCTCCAATACTACGGATCTCGAGCTCGGTGTCTCGAAGAGCCTCCTCAATGACAGACTGGTTGTAAAGGTATCGGGTAACGTGAATCTGGAAGGGGAGAATACGCAGCAAGACAGTTTCACGGATTTCATTGGCGATCTAGCACTGGAATATAAGCTCACGGAAGACGGCCGGCTTCGCGTTACCGGATTCAGAAACAATACCTACGATATGATCAATGGTGATATCATTGAAACCGGAGCCGGTCTGATTTACATCAAGGACTACGACACGCTCAGCGAATTGTTCAGGGCTAATGACAAGGGAAACAAGAATGAATAGGCAGTGCCTCGTTATCGGTATTTATTGTGCTTTGACGGCAGCGCTGTCAGGCTGTACGGCCACGAAATACCTGGAGCCGGGACAGAAGTTTTACGGTGGCGCAGAAATCAAGTATGAGAAGCAGGGCAAGGCAGGCGGAACAAAACAAATAACGAATAGCCTCTTGCCGCTGATCTCGCCCGAGCCTAATACGAAGGTGCTCGGTATGCGTCCCGGTGTATGGTTTTACTTCCGTCAGAAGGACGAAACAAAGACCAAAGGACTTAAGGCGTTCCTGAGAAAGAAGCTGGGTCAGGCACCGGTCCTTATGCGCGACGTGCGGCCTGAACGCATAGCCGACATGCTCACGGGGCAATTGCAGAATGAGGGGTACTTTGGGTCCGAGGTGGAACACGCGGTAAAGGAGGGCAAGAGTGAGAATAAGGTTGTGTATACCGTGCTCCTTCATCCACCGTACCGTCTTCGGGAGATAAATTTTCCGACACCGCGTGACAGCGTTTACGCGCGGATCATTCGTGCGTTAAGGACAAATACATTCCTGGAAGTAGGACAACGATACGAGCTTGCGCGGCTGCAGGCCGAACAGCAACGTATTGAAACCGAGGTCGAAGATTTTGGAATTTACTATTTTGATGACAGGTACCTGATTTTCGAAGCGGATAGTACCGTGGGGAACAAACAGGTTGACCTGGACCTGAGACTGGAGCCTGGGATCCCGCAGCGCGCCAGGAGAATATATCACATCAGCGAAATCAACATCTACCCTGATTTTACACTGGATTCAGACACGACGAGACTACAACGATCGCGCGAGGTTGTCGACAGTATGAACTATTACGATGTTGCGGACAAGTTCCGGCCGAAAGCGATCACGAACAATATTAACCTTGCAGTCGGGAAAATCTACTCGCGGACAAACCATAGCCTCACCTTGTCTCACCTTATGGATATGGGGATGTTCAAGTTTGTTAATATTCAGTATGCCGAATTGTTTCCGGATTCCAATCTCTTGAAGGCGGACTTATTCCTTACACCGATGAAGCAGAAATCCATCCGGGCAGAGTTTCAGGCCGTATCCAAGTCGAACAGCTTCGTTGGCCCGGGTTTGGAGATTACGCATACCAATCGCAATTTCCTTGGCGGCGCCGAACTTTTTGAATTAAGATTGAACAGCTCATACGAGGTGCAGATTGGCCAGCGGATATCCGGTCCGTTAAACTCCCTTGAGTTCGGAGTAGAGGCCGGGTTGACGGTCCCGCGATTTATCTTTCCGATAGAGATCGACTACTCTTCCCGGAAGTATCTGCCAAAAACAGACTTCCGTATCGGCTATGAACTGCAGAATCGTGTCGGCTATTTCAGACTTAATTCATTCCATGCGTCGGCCGGATACCAGTGGCGGGAGACCGAAGCAAAATCCCATCAACTGTACCCGGTGGATGTGGTTTATGTTCAGACGGGAAGTCGTTCCCCCGAATTTGACGACGCTTTGGCTGGAAATCCCTTCCTTGCACAGTCATTTGAAGACCAGTTCATTATCGGATCCCGGTATTCTTATACGCTGAATAACCAGCTGTCGCCTGATATTCTTAACCAGTTTCAGCAAAAGGAATTTAAGACCCACAGCATTTTCTTTAATGGTACAGTCCAGTTGGCGGGTAATCTGTTGAACCTTGTTCAGGACGTCGCGCACAACGAGGAAACCGGGTCTTTCAAATTGTTCGGACAAGCTTATTCTCAGTTTGTTCGTGGCGACATTGATTTCCGTCACTACTGGCAGCTGGACGAACACAACAAGCTTGCAAGCCGCCTTGTTCTCGGGACCGGATATGCTTTTGGAAACAGTGAAGTGATGCCATATATCCGTCAGTTTTCTATTGGCGGGTCGAACAGCATCCGTGCCTTCCCGGCCAGATCACTTGGTCCGGGTACCTACTACGTTGTAGAGGATATGGAGGATTCCGACGACGAATCAACGCGGACACTTTTTATCGATCAGCGGGCGGATATTAAACTTGAGGGAAACGTTGAATTGCGGTTCGATCTGATCAAGGCGTTTAAGGGGGCTGTGTTCGTCGACGCCGGAAACATCTGGAGCTTCCGCGAGGATTCCCGGGTGGGTGGGGAGTTTGAATGGGATGATTTTTACAGCGAACTGGCAGTAGGCACAGGGTTGGGATTCCGCTTTGATTTCAATTTCTTTGTTCTTCGCCTGGACGTCGCTTTCCCGGTCAGGAAACCATTCCTGCCAAAAGGTAACCGCTGGGTTTTCGACGAGATTGATTTGGGCAGCAGTGACTGGCGGAGCGAAAACCTCATTTATAACATTGCCATCGGCTATCCGTTTTAACCCGTTCCATCCGCACCCGATGAACGCATAACTGGTCAGGGTACAAAAATTTACCTTATAACCTTCATGGAAATAAGTGTTGTACCCGGAGTGGCGGACCTTTCACATCGTGAAGCCCTGCAACTTGATCGCGATTATCTTGAGTCGGCTAAAAAGGCGCGGCTTCAGTACGTCAGCGATTCCCTTGAAGGCATTGAGCGGGTGAAGAAGGGAAGTGGATTCGCATACTATTTCAAAGGGAAGTTGGTTCGAAACGGCGAAGAGCTTGATCGGATAAAGAAGCTTGCAATTCCACCAGCGTGGAGGAAGGTGTGGATTTGTCCGTTTTCCAATGGACACATTCAGGCAACGGGTTATGACATACGCAACCGGAAACAATACCGGTATCATCAGTCGTGGAACGTTGTGAGAAATGAAACTAAATTCCATCGTTTGTATGAATTCGGCAAAGCGCTTCCGGTGTTGAGGCAAAGAATAGAAACTGATATGGAATTGAAGGGA
>CBKWFZ010000089.1:0-9114 GCA_966673785.1 uncultured bacterium | reverse complement strand
TATGGAATTCCTCGCGGACGATGAGGAACTTGCTGAGATTCATAAGAATATAAGTCAGCACATCATCGATTTCTATGGAGCCGTACCAGGTTCCGGCTTTCCTTCAACCGTACCGAGGAACCGGGTCACGTCACTGGTCCATTTTGCCCTGTTTGTATCAGTGAAAATATGATGTCCCTCTTCCGGGTAACGGGCCAGCGTCTTTTGTCCTTTGAGATTGTGATAGATGTCAAGTGTTTCGTCCACCGACACGCGGTTGTCCTGGTCACCATACATTAGCAGCGTCGGAATCTGCACGGACATGGCATACTCCGACGGGTTATGTGAAAATGCCCAGTATCCCTGCTGAAATCCGCCCCAGAAAGTAAGCATGGCTGCAAACGGAAAGGACGGAAGGTTCATAATTCTGAACCGGGCAGAAACGGTCTCGTATAACGAGCCAAATGGACATTCGAGAATCAGTGAAGCCGGTTGAATCCTGTAGTCGTCGATCGCCTTGAGAATGGCTGCCGCTCCCATCGATGTGCCAAAAAGATGGATCCGTGATTCACCTGTGGACCGCACGTAATCATAGCAGTCTTTTACCTCAACCGACTCGGTAAATCCCAGGTTGGTGCTTTCGCCTTCGGATCCGCCCGAGCCCATAAAGTCAACGAGGAGCGTACTGTAACCGGCGCGCAGAAACTCTTCTGCACGCGTGATCAGTGACGACTTTTCGCCGGCATACCCGTGAAAAAGAATGACGGTCCCCTTTGCGTCAGCTGCTTTGATGTGCCAGCCTTCAAGTTCAACGTCGCTGTCAATCGTAACCGTTTTGAACGAATGCCGTGGTAAGGCGGTGTGCTTCGGTTTGGGATTGTCAATTCCGGTAAATAGTATTCTGGCTTTTGTTACTGCCGAGAGTTCTTCGGGATCGCGCGTTCGCTCTTTGTTTTCCCGCGAGAAGTGTGTAAAGCGATAGGCATGCTGAAACGCCACCACGTTAGCGAGGAGAAATAGCACAAGAACGGTAATTCCGGTTTTTCGGATCATATGTCGTCACATTTAATTGCCAAAAACGAAAAGGCTGTTGATCGGGTAACGAATATCTTTATTTTTTTTGACAGGGTGACCGGTCTCAATCTTTAAATTTCTGGTGATTTACCAGACAGCCAACGTACATTTGCCGTAAAAACGACTTTACAACCAAGCTTATGCATAACATTATCAGACGGCCCAGACGGAACCGGAAGTCGGAAGCAATACGGGCCATGGTGCAGGAAACCTATTTGCATACGGACGACCTGATATTCCCGCTTTTTCTTGTTGAAGGGAAAGGCAAACGTGTCGAGGTCGCCTCGATGCCAGGGATATTCCGGCTGAGTTCCGATCTTATGCTGAAGGAAATTGAAGGTTGTTTGAAATTAGGTGTTCGTGCATTTGATATTTTTCCTGCGGTTGAAGATAACCTCAAAGACAAGTATGCCACGCGAAGTTATGACAAGGACTTCTTTTATCTCCGGACGCTTCGTGAGGTGAAAAAGCAATTTTCCGAAGCTTGTATCATTACCGATGTCGCAATGGATCCTTACAGCTCCGACGGGCACGACGGGTTGGTGGTGGATGGCCGTATTGACAACGACGCGACGCTTGACATACTTGGAAAGATGGCGCTCGCACAGGCAGAGACCGGCATTGATGTCCTCGGCCCGTCCGACATGATGGACGGACGCGTCGGGCATATCCGGAAGGTGCTCGATGCAAACGGATTTACCGATGTATCGATCATGAGCTACACGGCGAAATATGCAAGCGCGTTCTATAATCCTTTCCGCGACGCGCTTGATTCCGCGCCTAAGTTTGGTGACAAGAAGACTTACCAGATGAACCCGGCTAACCGTACAGAAGCGCTTATAGAAGCACAACTGGATACGGAAGAAGGAGCCGACTTTCTCATGGTGAAACCCGCGCTGGCATACCTCGATATCATCAGGCTGCTGAAAGATAATTCGCCGTTGCCAATAGCGGCGTATAACGTTAGCGGCGAATATGCGATGATCAAAGCCGCGGCCGGGAAGGGCTGGCTTGACGGCGAAAGGGCGATGAGGGAAACGCTGCTTAGCATCAAACGGGCAGGTGCTGATGTTATTCTTACCTACTTTGCCCGGGAGTACGCTGAACTTGTCAAGCCCTGAAAATTTGTGGTGACGCGATTTTCTTTGACCCTTCTTTTTCTGCTATTCGCGGCTGCGATCGGCGCGCAGCCGCTTGTACTGGAAAGATCCCGTGGATACGCCCTCAAAACGCATGTGTCCCACTTGCGTGATACCCTTGGTCAGATGACGCTTGCCGATGTGCAGCACGCACGGTTCGAACGGAATCCATCAATCAATTACGGCTTTGACAATGGCGTGCATTGGTTCTTCTTTGAGGTGGAGAATCAGACTGACGAACGGGAATGGCTTCTTGAAATTGCTTTCTCTCCGCTCGATTCTATTGAGTTGTACTATAAAGCAGACGATGAATGGGTCAGGAAGGTATCAGGGGACAACTACAAAATAAGTGTTCGCGAAGTCGTTCATCCCAATCCGGTTTTCGTGTTACCCATCGACCCGGATGAGACGAAACAATGCTTCATACGTATTCATACGACGTCATCCGTTCAGCTTCCTGCAACGCTATGGCAGGAGGATGTTTTCTATCAACGGAATTATAGTCAGCAGTTGATTAACGGACTGTTCTACGGCGCGCTTCTCGTGATGGTTATCTATCAGTTGTTTCTTTTTGTATCAACCGGAGACAGGATCAGTCTGTACTACGTATTCACGCTACTGGCGATGATGCACGTCGTCGCTTACTTTCAGGGTTTCAGCTTCCTCTATCTTTACCCTGACCGTCCCGAGCTCAATCATTACATGGCCGTTTTTACCGGTCCGTTCTTCCTGTTCTTTTCGACGTGGCTTACCCGAAAGTTTCTTAACCTGAGTGAAACGAATGTCTGGCTTGACCGGCTTCTCCTTTTGAACCTGTTCGTTGACGTAGTCGGTGCGTTGTTGATCCTTTTCTTTTTCGATGTATTCTCTTACCGCATTCACCACTATGCTATTCTTTGCCATTGCGTGCTGGCCATGATTGCTGCCGCAGACAGCATTTATCGGAAATTCAGTCCGGCGTTGTTTTATTTGTTGTCATGGCTTACTCTCCTTTTTTGTGCTTTCATCTTTTCGCTAAGTAACCTTGGTGTATTCAGAAAATATCTTGTCACCGATGCGACGTGGCTCATTATCGGATCGGCCTTGCAGATGTTGTTTATTTCCTTTGCGATCGGAAGCCGGTGGTTGAGGATAACGGGCGAGAATCAGCGTGTAAAGGAGGTTGCATTTTTAAGGGCGCAACGCGAACGGGAGAGGCTTGAACATGAGGTTAATGTCCGGACCAGGGAAATAGAAACCAAAAGCCAGAAGTTGGAGGAAGTCAACCGCATTAAGGATAAATTGTTTTCAGTCGTTTCGCATGACATTAAAGGTCCGCTTACATCGCTCCAGCTGGCGTTGAACCTTGTGCGAAATGATACGATCACGGAAAAGGAGTTTCGTGATCTTGTCGGGATACTCGACACGCGATTCACCCAGACAACCGAGTTTATTGAAAACATGTTGCAGTGGGCGAGCCTTCAGTTGAAAGGTATAACGTACGATCCCGGCTTCATCGACATTCATAAACTTGGTCAGGATACGCTGAGCCTCCTTGAATACGAAATCCAGAACAAAAATATCATCGCGCGGAATTTGATTCCACCGTCGACAATAGCTTACGCAGACACAAACATGATTCGTTCGATCATACGTAACCTGGTAATGAACGCGGTGAAGTTTACGGCAAAGGGAGGCACGGTAACCATAGACGCCAGAAACGAAGGAAGCGCTGTGGTAATTTCAGTCAGCGACACGGGTATTGGTATTCCGGAGGCAAATCGTGCCAAACTGTTTTCGCTCGACGGCGTAACCACGACTGGTACCAAACAGGAAAAAGGAACCGGCCTCGGCCTGTTGCTATGCAAGGAGTTCGTTGATCGCAACAAAGGCACGATCTGGTTCGATACCGAGGAAGGCAAGGGTACGACATTTCACTTCAGCCTGCCTGTTAATGAAGTCACGGTACATGAGTCTGCATGAAAAATACCTTAAGGGGTTCGACTATTCGGAGCACCACGAACTTGGGATAAATGCGCCGGCGGAGATGGTCGCCGATTGTGTCAGGTCTGCGAACTTCAGCGACTCTTTCCTTGTCAACCTGTTAACCAGGCTGAGGGGCATTCGCCGGAGTCGTGGAGGAATAGAGTCGCTTTCAAATATGGGTTTCGTCTTACTGGAAAATGATCCATCGAAAGAAGTAATATTCGGACTCGTTGGTCAATTCTGGAAGCCGTCCGGGAATATTGTGAGGATGGCAGGACGCGAGGCATTCGAACGTTTCAACGACACCGGGTATCTTAAAGCCACATGGAACTTTGCCATTCGCGAAACCGGTGATCGTACATCATGTGTGCTTGAAACCGAAACACGGATCCGTTGCCTGGGTCCCGAGGCAAAACGAAAGTTTGCGCGATACTGGTTTTTCGTTCGGCCTTTCAGCGGGCTAATACGGATGCAAATGCTTCGTTCGATCAGACGGACGGCTGAATCGGTGAGGCATGGGAAATCTGTGCAATGACTCCCTGATTGATGTCGATTACCTATTGTTTCAGGGGCGCCGGCTTTGGATCCTCTAGGGGAGGGAGCACAAACTCGTCCAGCACGCTTCGCTCTTTCATCAGACGCTCGATATCTTCGGTTGTGCGCGGTGATAAATGCGAGAGGTGCTCATAACCATTTTTGGTAATCAAAAAATCATCTTCGATACGAACCGCGATGCCCCACCAGCGTTTGTCGCAGGAAGCATTTTCCGGTATGTAAATACCCGGTTCAATGGTGATCACCATGTTTTCCTGAAGCGTGTTGTAATTCCCGCGATCATGGACGTCGAGACCGATGTGATGGCAGCACCCGTGCGGGTAATACATGTGCGGTTCGTTTTCATCGGATAGAATTCCAAGATCTTTTAATCCCTTGTTGATGGTAATCTTGGTCGCCGCCTTGAGGTCATCAAAAGACGTTCCCGGTTTGCAGATCTTCATCGCTTCTTCCTGCGCGCGGAGCACCAGATCGTATATCGCCTTTTGTTCCGATGAGAACTTTCCGCTTGCAGGTATCGTGCGCGTTATGTCGGCGGTGTAGCCATGGTATTCAGCACCGAGATCCATCAGCACAAGTTCTTTGGAGTCAATGGCGGGTTTATAGTTCTCCATGTAGTGGAGGATACATCCGTTATGACCGCCTCCGACGATTGATGGATATCCGACTTCTTCTGCCTGATATTTCTTGAAAACAAATTCGTGTATGCCCTGGATCTCGCGTTCAGAAAGGCCGGGCTTCATCGCTTTCATCACCTCATTTTGTCCCATGCACGAAATAGCAACTGCCTTCCGGAGCAACGAGATTTCGTCCGGTGTCTTGATGCCCCGCAAATCGTTCATGATGGTGTTTAATTCCATCGTGTTCAGGTTATTCTTCTCCGGCTCCGTTTTTACACGCGGACTACCCTGGGGAGAAGGAAAATTCACTTTTTCCCTGAACATAGCAATCAGGTCGTATAGATCAGATGGATTGTCCGGGTCGTCACGCACGTCGTTCCTGAAATCGAAGAACAGGATCTGATCGAAACGCGAAAAGTCAGGTTTGTATTTGGCGAATTCCGTGTTGTTAAATGCTTGTTCGAGTCCCAGCATCTCTTTTGTTTGAAGGTCGCCTAACCTCCTGCCATTCCATATTTCCCTTGCAATGTTCCGGGGTTGGACAAAAATGATTTCGTCATAGTGCGTTCCATCTGCTGCGATTTGCTTTTCCTTGAAGATGAACAGGACCGCGTGCGGCTCCCGGTAGCCTGTCAGATAGTAAAAGTCGGGATCCTGGTGGTATGGATAATCGACGTCACGTGACCTGTTTCTTTCAGCGTTAGCAAAAAATACGGCAACAGAGTTCGCGGGCAGACGCGAACGAAGCTGTGCGCGCCGGTCCTTGTGAAACGCGGCGGTTAGAAAATCGTCCGGTTTGTCGCCGGTCTGCGCCGCAAGACGAGGCGACTGAAGTGCCAGGATTGTCAGGCAGATTAATAAGGTGCTCTTCATATCGTTACACGGGGATAA
Source organism: uncultured bacterium (assembly GCA_966673785.1). Lineage (GTDB taxonomy): Bacteria > Bacteroidota > Bacteroidia > Cytophagales > Cyclobacteriaceae > Ohtaekwangia. Next base: position 2,891 of record CBKWFZ010000089.1, on the reverse strand, counting down.
CGAAAATAGCTGTTTCGCGCCTAACGTCGCCGGGCTTTGTTTTGAATGGTATGTTCTGGGATAGTGGCGGTTTATTGCGGCTGACGTCGCTTCGCCGAAACAGCGTTCGCCCGGACTCCTTAGTTTCGGATATTCATTGCCTTATCAAAGAAATACGGAGACCCTTTCGTGAAAGGCGGATCAGGCTGGTCCGCCTTCATGCTTTATTTCCCTTTTTCGGCAAGGATCATGCCCCGGTGGCTTCCCCGCCGGGATCGGCTTCCTCAACTTCGCGAATTTCGAAATCGTCCCCCCGGCCGTAGCGGATGAGGTCTTTCAAATGATAACGTTCCAGCGTGAGGGTATCCTTCACCTTGAAGTCGCCATTTGAAAGAATGTTTTCAATCACGAACTCATGGGATTCACCATAATTCACCAGCCGGTATTTTTTTCCGGTGCGCAGTACGTCAAATGCCAGTCCCGCCATATTACAATTCCTCCTCGCGTTCCAGCATCAAAATAGATGCCTGTGGTACAATAAAGTATTTCTCCTCCTCATACATCACTTCGATAGCTCCCTTTTGCAGGAAGATTGCAAGGTCGCCTTCCTGCGCCTGCAGGGGAAGGTATTTTACCTGGTCTTCCTTGCCTTTCCACATATCGTCTTCGTCTGCAGGCAAGGGAAGCGGATAGCCGGGACCGACCTTAATGACATAACCACTCTGAATTTTTTCCTTCTCCTGAACACCAGGTGGCAGGTAGAGGCCACTGGCGGTTTTATCGGATTGTTTCGTGGGCTTGATCAGAACGCGATCACCAACCACGATAAGCTTTTTAAGTTTATTGTCTGACGTAATCTTCATAGGTTAATTCAAGCTTCTGTTTTCTTCATTCAAATAGTCCGGCCTGGTCACCGGATTTTTTTATCAGTCCCGGGTCTATACTCTTGCTGGCGCGTGCACCAAGTTTCTTGAGATCCTCCACCCGACGCACAAGGTTGCCGCTTCCGACGGATAATTTTTTCATGGACTCTTCATAGTGTTTTTTGGATACATCGAGGTGCCGGCCGAGAACGATCAGGTCGTCAGTGAAGCCAACGAACTTGTCATAGAGATCGCCGGCCTTGTTTGCAATATCAAGGACGTGGCGGTTCTGGTATTCCTGCTTCCAGGTATTCTTGATCAATTGCAATGACGGGATCAGAAGTGTAGGGCTTACAAAAACAATTCGTTTTTCGAGCGCCTCATCGTACAGGTTTTTGTCCTGCTGAATTGCAAGCATATACGCTGGTTCAATGGGGATGAACATCATGACGAAGTCAAGATTACTTTCGGTGATGTGGCGCTGGTAATTCTTGTCGCCGAGCACCCGCATGTGCTGGCGGATAGAGGTAAGGTGAGCTTTCAGGAAAAGCGCCTTGTCTTCGTCGGATTCGGCATTCACGAAATTGTTGTATGCAGTCAGACTCACCTTCGAATCGATGATCACGTGTTTGTTTTCCGGAAGACGGATGATTACATCGGGGCGAAGCCGGCCCTCGATGGTTGTGAAGGTTTCCTGAATAGTGTATTCGCGATCCTTCTCCAGTCCTGATTTTTCAAGAATGCTTTCAAGGATGAATTCACCCCAGGCACCCTGAGTCTTGGTGTCACCCCGAAGTGCCCGTGTGAGGTTTTCCGCTTCACGCGTCATCTGTACGTTCAGCTTCTGCAGATTTTCCAGTTGCTCGCGCAGTGCCGAATTGCGCGAAATCTGGTCACGGTGAGTTTCCTCTACCTTTTTTTCGAACGCCGTGATCTTTTCACCCAATGGTCTTAACAAATCGAAAAGATTGGTGCGGTTTTGTTCGGTGAACTTCCTGCTCTTCTCTTCAAAAATCTCGTTAGCCAGCGTCTTGAACTGCGATGTGAATTTTTCGGCGAGCGCCTCCGTATCTTTCTTTTGCTCCTCCAGCTTCTCCTGCAGATTGCGGTAATCGGCTTCGGTTGCAGCAAGGCTATTATGGAGCTCAATTGTTTTTTCCCGCTCCCTGGACAGGTCGGTTTTTACTTCCTCGACCTGCCGCACCAGATGTCGGTTCTTTTCCTGTTCTACCAGAAGTGCGGCGTTACCCTCTGTCTGCGCAGGGAAAAACTTCATCCTCGCAGCAAGCCAACCTGCAATAATCCCCACAACCAAGCCCGTAAGCACCAGAAGAATCTCCATGGCGGCAAATATAGAGGACAAAAAAATCAGATTGAAAGATTTCCGTATCGACGCCTGTATCGTACCGATTGTGATGGAATGCAACGTGTTTCCTGTCCATGCCCGACTTTTTGGCCTTTTTGACGGCTTAATTTGCTATGTTTATGTTGTGAAAAATCAGCTATTATGGTGGATATGATAAGGAAAAGTCAGGAGGCAATCGATCTGGAAGAGCGTTACGGAGCACATAATTACCACCCTCTCCCGGTCGTGTTGTCGAAGGGTGAAGGTGTCTTCCTGTGGGACGTGGAGGGTAAGCGATACTATGACTTCTTGTCCGCCTATAGCGCCGTCAACCAGGGACATTGTCATCCACGGATTGTGCGTGCATTGATCGATCAGGCGCAGGAGCTTACGCTCACGTCCAGGGCATTTTACAACGACAAGCTTGGTCTTGCAGAGAAGTACGTGTGTGATACGTTCGGATATCAGAAATCACTTTTTATGAATTCGGGCGCGGAAGCCAACGAAACCGCGATCAAACTTGCCCGGAAATGGGGATATCTCAAAAAAGGTATTCCCGACAACGAAGCTGTAATCGTTGCCGTGCGGCAGAATTTTCACGGCCGGACCACCACCATTATCTCGGCGTCCACGGATAAACTTGCAAGAGCGGGATTTGGCCCGTTTATGCCGGGGTTTGAAATTGTTGACTACGATAATGAAGA
>CBKWFZ010000088.1:0-9117 GCA_966673785.1 uncultured bacterium | reverse complement strand
GGAGAACCGGCCGATTCATATTTAGGCTTAAGCCACTTGAGCCGCGGAGGCGGCAATGCGAAGTTTGTATTGGGTGAAACTTCTGATACCCTGTGATGCAATAACGGGTATGAGCGCAGTATGCAGTTGTTGCGGAAGTAGCACCCAGCAAAGAAGCACGGCGGCACTGAGAATAGCCGCCCCCATAAAGTAAGGGCCGAGCCATCGCGGGCTCTTCACCAACGCAATGGCTGCTATAAAGTGGAGCGGAAATGCCCACAACAAATTCATGTTTCTTGCCGCCGCATTGTGATCGGTGAAAAACCAAAGAATGAACAGGAGAATTCCAATAGCTCCGGTTACGCCAAACAGTACGCCATCAACCCAGTTTGACAAACGGTTCTTACGAAAGTCAAGAACCGTGATAACAAGAATCAGCAGGGCAAGCGCAGAAAAAACGATCAACGGTCCATGCCGCTGTCCAGCAGCCACCTGCTCGCGCGAATCAAATATGATGTTTTTTGTTTTTACGATGGGCACCTCGCCACTGTCGCTTTTAATGTAAGCGTGATCGAACCCGGATTCAACATAGTCTGGAAGGAACATGTATTCATAAGGTGTTGCTACTTTGTCCATCGGGAGTCCGAGGCAAATGTCGATTCCAAGATCGCCCCAGGGCTGTTCCTTCAGATAGAGGTCGGTTAACTCGCGAATCGTGTATTGCGTTTCAATATAGGAACCGTCGAAACGCACCGAATCATCCAGCACCAATTCAACCACATCCCGCATTTTGGTAGCACAGTTGTTATAGAAGTAGTCGTAGCGATAGAATTTGTTTTCAGGTAACGCGTTCCACTGCAAATAATCGAACAGCTTCTGCTTTTGCGCGGGAGTAAGATCCAGAACCTGCTCGTGCACGTAACGATCGTGTTCAATATAGTGTGCCTGGAAACTCTGGTAGTCATACACACCAAGCTGGTAGTAGAGGTATCCCCGGGTAAAATTCAGATAGAAGTTTGGCTGATTGAAATTAAATACGCCATAGTTATACGCGGCGTCGAATCCTGCTTTCGGATCAAATACGCGAAAGGCACTGTGACCAAAAGCCGAATACAACTCACCCTGATATGGACCGCACGTGATCACTGAAATCTCTGCTTCGTCGGACAACGGGAACTGCTGGGCAGAAACAACATGTGAAATCAGTGTAAATACTATGAGTAGCTTTTTCATTACGCCTGGATGAGTGCTGAAATATAACGACAATTTCCGATTAACGATTATAATGTATCTTGCGCCCTATGGGGTCTTCGTGGCACGACCGACGTAATTTTCTCTCGAAGCTTTCCGCGCGTAAGGTGTCGAACGCCGCAGCTATCCTGGCGAGCTTTTACCGTTCGCGTCTTACAAAGCGTCCCGAAATCAGCGGTCTGCCTGTTGCTTTGGCAATCGAGCCGACCACCTCCTGTAATCTCAGGTGCCCAGAGTGTCCAAGCGGACTACGCTCCTTTACCCGGCCAACCGGCATGTTGAACGAAACAATGTTCAGGGATACAATAGATCAACTCGAACGAACCCTTGCATACCTTACCTTCTACTTCCAGGGTGAACCATATCTCAATCCGCGTTTTCTAGAGATGGTAGGCTATGCCTCACGCAAAGGAATTTATACGACCACCTCGACGAATGGACATTACCTGACCGAAGAGCGGGCGCGCCAGACAATAGCCTCCGGGTTAGACCGGTTGATCATTTCCATTGACGGCACCAGTCAGGAAACATACGAGTCGTACAGAGTCGGCGGGTCCCTTGAAAAGGTTCTGGATGGTGCAGCGACAATCGTGCGACTGAAAAAGCAACTGCGATCCAGGCTACCTCACGTCGTGTTTCAGTTTCTAGTTGTTAAACAGAACGAGCATGAGATACCGGACGTGCACAGCCTCGCACGCCAGATCGGTGTTAACGAAGTAACGCTGAAGACCGCCCAGGTTTACGACTTTGTTCATGGTTCACCTTTCATCCCTGAGAATCCACGGTACTCCCGATATGAAAGGAATCGTGACGGTTCTTATCAAATCAAGAACGCCCTTTTGAATCACTGCTGGAAAATGTGGCACAGTTGTGTGATCACATGGGACGGCAGAGTCGTTCCATGCTGTTTCGACAAGGATGCGCATTACGTCCTGGGGAATATAGCCGAAATGCCATTTGAAAAAATATGGAAGGGGGAGGCATACCGATCCTTTCGGAAATCATTGCTCACTGCACGAAATGAAATAGAAATTTGTAAAAACTGTACCGAAGGAACTAACGTGTGGGCTTGACCCTGGTATCTTTCTCGAGCTGCCGGTTGATCTTGTTGAAATCAATTGAACATTTGCCACAACCGCTCGCACAGCCGGAGCGCATGCGAAAATTCTGATAGATCAGTCTGCCAACGTATCCGACCGCACTAAGGAAAACAATAAATACTAGTATTTCCTGAACCATTGTGATACAAAGGTAAAAGATTTGAGAATATAACGACCCGTGAACGAATACGGTTCCCTGAAAACGTTCGAAAGCGAACGTCAAGTTTTGAAATTGTACAATTCCCGCAAAAGAACAATGCACGTACGGCCGGAAAAAGGGCCATTACCGTTTTGGCATCCTATTGGGATTCAGGTCGGCTTTCATTAACCCTATGCTTAAAAATTATCTGAAGACCGCATTCAGGAACCTGATGCGTCAAAAGACAGGAACCGTCCTGAATGTCGCCGGCCTTACGCTGGGCATTACCTGCAGCATTGTGCTCCTCCTCATCATCCAACACCTTGCAAGTTTCGATAACTACCATACCAGGAAAGACCGGATATACCGCCTGGTTTATAAGGGCTTAAGCAATGGTGAAGTCAACTTCCAGGGCGGGGTGCCCAAACCGTTGCCAGAAGCGTTCAAGATGGAATTTCCGGAGGCTGAAGATGTTCTTTTTGCCTCGTATCGCGCCAATGCGGTGATTCGTGTGCCTCAGGGCAGCACCGAGGATAAGAAGTTTCAGGAAGAGGCGGGCGTCGTCTTCTCCGAGCCGGCATTCTTCAAAATCTTTGACCGCACCATTCTTTCCGGTAACACGGCTACCGCCCTGGATGGGCCTAAGGAAGCCGTGATTTCGGAGAAGCTGGCGATGAAATATTTTGGCAGGACCGATGTGATGGGCGAGACTCTCATTTTCGATGATATTGAATACGTCATATCCGGACTAATGGAAACGTCGCCGTCAAACACGGATTTTCCATTTGAACTCATGCTTTCATATGAAACAATTCGCCCTTCCGGCGAACAGGATCTCTGGAATAGCATCTGGAGTGACGAACACTGTTATTTCCTTTTGAAAGATGGCGCATCGATTGAAGCTGTAAACCAACGACTCCCGGGCTTCACAAAGAAGTACCGTGACTACGAAGTTGACAAAGGAGAGTTCATGACTATTGCGCTTGCCGACATGCACTTTGACACACGCTTTGAGACGTTCTCCTATCAGACCGTGCCAAAGGCGATGTTGACTATTCTTGGCGCTATTGCCGTCGTTCTGATCGTTACTGCATGTATCAATTTCGTCAACCTCGCCACAGCTGATGCGATCAAAAGGTCGCGTGAAGTCGGCATCAGGAAAACGATGGGAAGTTCACGTGGACAACTGATCTTCCAGTTCCTGGGTGAAACGCTGCTGATCACAATCACATCGGTACTCTTGTCAGTAGGACTTGCACAGATTGCCATGGGGCTTGTGAATCCTTTTATGGAGCTCGATCTCAGCATAGATCTGGCCGGAAATCCTGTTTTGCCGATCTTTCTCATTGGCATCACCTTGCTGGTGTCGTTGCTTTCGGGTTTATACCCTGCGCTTGTCGTCTCCTCGTACCGCCCTGTACTTGCGCTCAGGAACAGGATCGAAAATAAAGCTTCCGTTGGCTACTGGCTAAGAAGCGCGCTTGTCGTATTCCAGTTCTTTATTTCGCAATTCTTTATTGTCGGAACGATTGTTCTGATTCAGCAAACTGATTTCTTCATTAACGCGGACATGGGATTCAAACGCGAGGCAGTTCTGATTGTGCCGATTCCGGCTAGTGTGGATGATGATCGGGAGAAACGTCTGATCCTGCAGCAAGCTTCCGGGATCCCCGGCGTGGAGCTCGTCTCACTCGCGAGTACCCCGCCGTTTTCAGGGGAAACCAATAAAACGAGTTTTCGCGTGCAGGATGACGCGACTGAATACACGACGCAGTATAAATCTGTAGATAATGAATACCTGAACCTTTTTGGGATTGAACTGCTCGCAGGCGAGAACCTTCCGGATACCGACACAATTAGCGGGATTCTTGTCAACGAAAGTTTCATGAGACAGGCCGGATATTCCGATCCGCGCGAGCTCGTTGGCAAGATGATTACGATGCACCGCCGCGACGTTCCGGTTACCGGCGTTGTAAAGGATTTTAATACCGTGAGTCTTGAGCAAAAGATCGAACCCGTTGTTCTGTTTAACAACGTCCGTGGTTACCGGACGCTTGCGATAAAGGCCGGTGAAGGACAAGTAACACGCGTGCTGAAGACGATCGAAGAACAATGGAACAAGAACTATCCTGAACACTTGTTTGAATATTCGTTCATGGACGAAGATATCCGCGAATATTATGCATCCCAGCAAAGGCTTGCACGACTGATGGCAATATTCACATCGATAGCAATATTTATCGGGTGCCTCGGTCTCTTTGGCCTCGTCTCGTACATGACCAATCAAAAGACAAAGGAGATCGGTGTACGCAAAGTGCTTGGCGCCTCCGTCGAGCGGATACTTTTTACCTTCTCATGGAAGTACGTCCGTCTGATCGTGCTCGGCGCATTGTTCGCATTTCCTCTCGGATTTTTTGCTATGGAACAATTGCTGAGCAATTTCGCTTACCGGATAAACCTTGGGCCGTGGATATTTCTGACTGCGTTCGCTGCGACCGTTCTTGTGGCACTTATTACCGCAGGGTATAAGTCAATACGAACCGCGTCAGCCGACCCGGTGAAGTCGCTGCGCTACGAGTGACAACGAAAATTATTGCTCCGGATTAAGGACTACCTCGATATAGTTTTTCATATCGAGGTATTTCTTTGCTGCAGCCTGAACGTCGGCCGTGGTCAGGCCCTTAATCCGCTCCTCAAATGACAAGATCTTCTGAGCGCTCGTTCCGGACTCTACACTCTGGATCAGCTGTCGCGTCCAGAATGTGTTGTCTTTCAGGTTTACCTCGTATTGCTGGCGCCATGTCTCTTTTATTTTATCGAGATCCTCCTGTGTCGGTCCGTCCTTCTTAATTTTATCGATCTCCTGATGCGTAGCTTTAATCAGCTGTTCCACATTCTCAGGACCGCAAGGCAGGGAAACACCAGCCGTAAAGTGTCCATAAGGATGTTTGGTCAGACTACCAAACATACCGCCGCCATAAATTCCGCTTAACTCCTCGCGAAGACTTTCAATTAACTTAATGTTCAGGATTTCCGTCAGCGCCTGAAGTTTCAGCTGTTCTTCTTCGGAAAACTGTGCTTCACCGTTCCAGAACATCCGGATGAAACTTTTTGGTTCTTTTCCTTTGCGGATTTCAGCCTTGATGACACCCTTTGCAGGCCGTACCCCTGCGTCGCGATAGGTCGAAGTTTTGCCGGAGGCGGGAAGGCTGGCAATGTAAGTTTGCAGGAGCGGCTTGATCTCCGCAAGATCAAATTTGCCGACGATGACGAACGTAAAACCATTTGCATTGCCGAATCTTTCCTGGTAAATGGCAAGCGCGCGGTTCATATCGATCTGCTCGAAGTTCGCAGGTCTTGGCAGCTTCGGTGCCCACGGATGATCTTTATAGAGTATTCTGATAACAGAATCCTGGAACGTAAACTGCGGGTCAGACATCATGTTCTGATAAAGTGCCTGCTGTTTTGATTTAAAAGACTGGAACAACTCAGCATCTTTCCGGGGGCTGGTGAAGTAAAGATGTACAAGTTGAAGCATGCTCTCGATATCGGAGGCGCTGCACGATCCGTTAACAGCCTCCGAGATTGTACCGATTCTTGGTGACACGTTCGCATTCTTTCCAGCGAGCACTTTACGCAGATCAAGCGGTGCAAAGTCGGCTATGCCCATTACTGATACGACCGTAGCGGCAAATTCAGCATTGAACCGATCTTTCACGTCGAAGAGGTACTGACCACCGAAGCGGGTCGCGCTCATGACGACCTGATCATTTTTGAAATCTGTCGGTTTCAAAATCACCGTCACGCCATTACCAAGCTGAACGGTAGTGGTGCCGAGATCTTTGTTTTCTTTTTCGGAAACGATCTTTCCGGGCGTTGGCGTTTTGGCCATCAATGACTCGGCGACAGCCTTTTCTTCGTAGGGTTTTACCTCAGACTGCGCGGCTTTGTTCGCCATCGCCAGCAGTTCTTCGTTTGAAGGAATAGCAAAGTCCGCCTTCTCGGGTCCGGTAAGTACGACCAGTTTATTTGCCGTATCTGCAGGAATTGTGGCTGAAGTGTACGCGTTAACTTCGTCGAGTGAGATTCCTTCCAGCAACTGTTGATAGTAACGGTATTCGTTTTCAATGCCGGGAATAGGCTCGCCGTTGAGAAAATGCCTGATGTACTCCTGGACGAGATTGCCGGATTCAGTCTTCTCTCTTTCGTTGTAGCTTCGCTCAATTGATTTCATCAACATCTTCTTCGTCCGGTCAAGCTCACCGGGAGTGAAGCCGAACTTTCGGGCACGTTCGTTCTCAGTTATCAATGCCGTCAGTGCAGGTTGGATGCCACCTTTACCCAGATATGCGATTGACTGGAACTCCTCATAACCTCTCGCATACCCGCCGATAAATGTGCCACCGAACACAAACGGAGGTTCCGCCCGTTGCGTGAGCTCCTGCATCCGCTGGCTCAGCATTGAAGTGAAGAGACGCCGGACAAGATACTCCCGGTAATCGGCAAGGGTTTCTTCCTTCTTTTCCTTTTGGTAGGAATAGTGAACCTCAACAACGTGGTTTGTAGCCTCCGCATCGGTTACCACAATTCCTTCTGAATTCTTGCGCGCAAAAACTTCAGCGGATGGACGTGGCCGGGGTTTGGCGGGATTCTTCAGTTGCGAAAAATGTTGCCTGATGTATTGCTCTGCCGTCGAAGGTTCGATGTCACCGACAACGACAACGGCCATCAATTCCGGACGATACCAGTCGCGGTAAAAACGTTTGATCGCGTCATATTTGAACTCGCGGAGGATGTTTTCCTTTCCCATCGGCAGACGCTCCGCGTATTTCGATCCTTCAAAAAGTTTTGGATATACGACTTTAAACATTCGGTCCTCGGCACCTTTTCCAAGCCGCAGTTCTTCAAGGACCACACCACGTTCCTTATCGACTTCCGTATCATCGAACGCAATCGTGCTTGCCCAGTCTTCCAGGATTTGAAACCCCTTTTCAATGTTCTCTTTCTTTTCAGTCGGAATGGGCAAAATATAAACAGTCTCGTCGAAGCCCGTATAAGCATTCAGATCAGCGCCGAATTCAACACCGATACTTTGAAGAAAGGATACAAGCTCGTTCTTTTGAAAGTTTTTCGTTCCGTTGAAAGCCATGTGCTCCGTAAAGTGAGCGAGCCCCTGCTGATCATCATCTTCGAGAATTGATCCCGCATTTACGACCAATCGCAACTCCACCTTCTTTTCCGGTCGCGTATTCGTACGGATGTAGTAAGTCAGTCCGTTGTCCAGTTTCCCGATCTTGACGTTCGGATCCACCGGGAGCTTTGTATCGGGTTTTGTCTGACCGGCAGCGGCCGCTGCATAAAAACAAAACAAGGCGATGCCTATCCATTTCTGAAGATTTAACGTCAACGTTGAAGATTGCATAATTGGTTATCGATGTTAAGAATCATTTTAGTTCCAGTGCTTGTCGATGATTGCAAGCATGTCGCCCTGCACCTTACCGTTTGAAGCGCAAAGCTGCTTTCCAAACAGCACGTTGTCTCCTCCGCTGAAGTCGGTGACTTCTCCTCCGGCACGTTCGACGATGAGTACGCCGGCGGCAACGTCCCACGGATTGAGATTATATTCAAAAAATCCTTCAAGGCGACCACACGCGACATAAGCGAGATCAATAGCAGCGCTGCCAAGACGACGGATACCATGTGTCTTGTCAAGAAACTCCTTGATGATATCCAGATACGCCGCTGCTTTTTTGGAATGGTGATAGGGAAAGCCTGTTGCAAGCAGGCTTTCGCTGATGGATGCTACCGCGGATACGCGAATAGGCTTCCCATTACAGTAAGAGACACCGCCCTCCCAGGCATAAAACACTTCCTTCCGAACGATGTGATAAATCACACCGATGATCGGCTTGCCGTTTCTTGTTAATGCAACGCTTATGGCGTAGATCGGAAACCCGTGAAGAAAATTGGTTGTGCCGTCAAGCGGATCGATGATCCAGTGAAACTCAGCATCACCGGATTGTTCGACAGTACCTTCTTCCGTTATGAATGCTGCGTCGGGAACAACTTTCCGAAGACCCGTGACCAGCCTTTGTTCCGCCTCTTTATCAACATACGACACAAGGTTGTTGAATGCGGTCTTCTGTTCAATGCGCGAAAGGTCGAAATTCTCCGCCTCATTGCGAATGAAAGCCCCCGTTTCTTCACATAGTTCAATAACGCTTTGTGTTACTCGCTGCAGATCCATTACCCTTTGTTAATTTGTTTAAGATAAGATATACCCTCTGTTTTCTGCAACCAAAATCGTATTAATGGTATTGTTCATCATCGCGTTCATCTTTATCCTGATGATATTCTGTTCCGGCCACGACAATAACAAATTCTCCTTTGATTTCCCTGCCGCTGAAATGTTCTTCGACAAAGGCAATGCTGCCGTTGACGGTCTCTTCGAATTTTTTGGATAGTTCCCGCGATACCGATATAAGGCGCTCCGGGCCGAACACTCCCCTGAATTGTTGCAGTGTTTTCATGATCCTGTATGGAGATTCATAGAAGATCATTGTACGCGGTTCTTCCGCCAGCCGTTGCAGCGCGGTCTGGCGTCCTTTCTTGTGGGGAAGAAATCCCTCGAAAACGAACCTGTTACAT
>CBKWFZ010000087.1:0-9203 GCA_966673785.1 uncultured bacterium | reverse complement strand
GTCTTCTGCCGAAATGGTTTCCCATACGCCATTGCGAAGCACCGTGGCATTGAGCGGAACGAGTTTCATCAGGGAACTGATCGCCTTTCCCGCCTGCAACTCCTGAGTAAACCCGATCAGTGTATTGATAATTACGACGGCAATGACGACGATCCCGTCCGTGATCTTGCCGAGTGCGACGGCGAGCACGGATGAGAATATGAGAATGTATATGAGCGGATTCCGGATCTGTCGCCACAGGATCTTAAGCATGCTTTCGCCCTTGGCCTGAAACAGGTGGTTCTTTCCATATTTCTGAAGCCGCGACTTTGCCTCCTCGTGGGTCAGCCCGCGGGCACTGCTTTCAAGCTGCTGCAATACATCCTTGGCGGCGATATCGTAGAACAAAATTTCCTTCCCGGGTTCTGCCATAATGCTGATGGTATTCGGCCGAAATTAGAGAAAAAACACTGCTGAAGGATTACGAAACGATTAGAAATCCGTGCAAACAGCGCATGCAGGGATCAAATGACGACCTCCCTGGCGAGCTCTTTATACCTGCAAAGGGCGTTGGCCCATTTCATCTGCTCAATGGTCCTGCAGTCGGGGTGAAGGAGAGCAGGGTTCGAAACGAGGATGCAGACGCATCGTGCGCGGCTGGTAGCTACATTGAGCCGGTTGGGATTAAACAGAAAACCCATGCCCCGCGGGGCGTCCTCGACAGTTGAAGCTGTCATGGAATATATAACCATTGGTGCCTCCTGTCCCTGGAACTTGTCGACGGTTCCGATGTCGATTCCCGGCAACCGTTGGCGAAGGGCGCTTACCTGGGCATTAAAGGGCGCGACAATGAGTATATCAGCTTTGGTTATGGGTTGCGTTTTGCCATCTGCACCCGTCCATTTACCACCGTTTAGCAGACCGTTTACAATGGCTGCTATGGCATTTACCTCCTCCCCCGATTTGCTTTGATTGCCTTTGTGTTCGACGGGTACATACATGAGACCCGAGCCATCAAATGGAGTGCCGCCTTCGATTGTCTGCGTACCGAGGCCCGGCAATGATTGAAGCCGGCCTTCGTAAAAGATCTCGGAAGTGAATTGGCAGATAGCAGGATGCAGCCTTCGGGTGGTAGACAGGAACAATCCTCTTCCTTCAGGCATCGTAGGTTGTCCATCCAGCAGATAGGCAAGCGCGGCGATGTCGCTTCCTTCCGGATGCGCACCTTTCTGGGGCTGCTCGAGTTGTTGAGGGTCGCCAAGCAGGATAAGATTCCTGGCCGCACGCGATGCGGCGAGCACGTGAGAAAGCGACATTTGTCCGGCTTCGTCGACAAAAAGGTAGTCGAGCGTTTCTCTTGCGTTATCCTCCGCCCATAGCCAGGCTGTTCCGCATCCAACTTTACCTTCGTTTAAGGCGCTTAACACCTTGTCGGACTTTTGCACTTCGGTGATTCCTGCAGGGCAATCCCCGGATTGCTCCTTGACCTTGTGTGCAATGCTTACTGAATAATCTTTTTTTGCGGCTTCCCGGAGAACAGCGCAGGAGAGATTGCGGATCACTTTATGACTGACCGCCGTTATTCCAACCTTCTTTCCCGCCTTTACAAGTTCAATGATCATCTGTGCGCCGGTGTAGGTCTTGCCAGAACCAGGCGGACCCTGGATCGCGAGATAACTTTTGTCGAGATTCTGCGCAATGCGAATGGCCGCATCTACCGGTTCTTCGCCCGGATTAATCATCGCGCCCAGGATTCCATTGATTTGCTGTGGTGCGCGTTTCATCAACAGGTCTTTTGCTGCGTGATAAGGCCAGCTGTGCGACAACCCGTATTCATCGATGGCATTTGCAACATCAAGCAGCGAAGTCACGAGTGATCCGGGATCGACGCGCTCGGGCACGTGAACGGAAACCGGGTGCATGCTCTCTGCCTTAGCCGTTTTCTTTATGTCGATCGTGTAGTTCTCCAGTGAATGGGCCTTTACCGTGCCGATCTTGTCCCCCTTCACCTCAATGATGTCATCACCTGCGTCGATACTTACATCCTGGGGCGGATAGGTGTACCGGTGCGTTACGTTACGTTCGCCCTTTTCTTTGGGAACCACGCCGATAAATTGCAAACCCGTTAACGCCTTGCGTTCATCGAGGAGGTCGTCGTGCTCCAGTTCATGAACGCGATAGTATTCCCACCAAGCGCTTTTGTCTTCACGCCGGAAGTATTCAATCTGATGCGCGACAAGCCATTTGGCTTTGTGTTCATCCGTCCAGGCGGACCTGTCAACGGGGAGGTTAGCGGTCAGTGCCCGGAAGACGGCCCGTGCCCGGGTATCAACCTGCTGGATGTTTTCGTTGGCTTCACCGGTCTTTAATTCCGGCCGTTGGAAAGGTCTCCCTGCGGCAAGAAGCTTTGAACGTTGTTCCTCCAGCCAGCGGTGTAACGCCTCTGTAGCGAGACAGTCATCCTGATTATATTCCTCAACCGCGCGTATCGTTTCCTCCGGGAGCGACTTCAGGTCATGTAATTCGAGGGCTACCTCAACTGCCTTTCTCGCCTTGCTCGCGTCATGCAGGTCAACCTTACGTGTATAGGTTGTAAACTTTTCGAGCGCTTTAAGCGAATAGGTTTCAACGCTCGCGAGCAATGATTCCCGGAAGACTGCGTGCAGGTCAATAAATCGTTCGGCTCGTAGCAATGTATCCACTTCATGCTCGTACGTCGCGTGTACCCGTGCGAGTCGTTTTACTGCTGACGGTTCATACGGAGCAAAGTGATAGATGTACATATTGGGATATTTCTGCCAGCGCTGGAGAACAAAGGCGATGAATTGCTCAAATGCATTGCGCTCCTCGTTGCGGTTTGTCGACCATATCCGGTTGTACACCAGGTTTCCCTCTTCTTTGTACGCGTACCCCAGGACATATTCGAGTCCTCCGTCTTCATAGAAAGGATCGCCCTCGATGTCGAAGTACACATCGCCGTTATCAGGCTCGGGTAGCCGGTCAAGACCGCGACCCGGTTCGAATGCGAGCAATTCATGGAGCAGTGTATTCTGTCTACGGCCATTCAACTGAACGCTGGCCTGTCGTTGTTTTCGCGCCAGCGTTTCCGCATTGCCGCGTTCCGGTTTTTCGAGTTTCGCTGCCGTCGCGAACGCCTCAAGCGTGGTGATTTGCTGTCGTTCCAGTTCGACGACGTGCATAGACCTGATTCCTGCGACAAGCGACAAGTGATCATCATCGTGGCGCCTTTTGTCGCAGACCTGCCACCAGTTACAGATGGCGCAGTGTGTGGTGGGTTCCGGATAGGTGTTCACATTTGTTTGCGCCAGCGTGTACTCAAGGTGATGTTTCACCTGGCGGTAGTATGCCTGGAATTCGGCATAGCGAAACGTCTCAGCCGGGAAGTCGGTACCTGGTTTGACGATATGCATGTATTCAGGCTGGAACTCCTGAAGCGTCGCGAGCAGTTCGGTGTACAGGCACAATTGCAGGATGGCAGATGCCTTCGTGTTTTGCGAGAGCTTTGTATCACGAACTTCGTACGACCAGTTCCCGAATTTGCTTTTGCCAGGAACCTTAAGAAGAATATCGGCATAGCCACGCCATTGTCCGATCTGAAGCAACGGCTGGACTATCAGGTCTGTTCCTTTCGCCATTGCATCGATTGCTGCCTCCAGCGGTTGTCCTCTGAGGTTCGCAGTCGACAGACCCTTTGCGCTCAGGTATTGGACATAGGCGGCTTCATGGGCCTCACCTCTTTTAATAAGAACATCCAGCGATGGATCGCGCCAGGAGGGCTTTTTAATTTCGTTCAAAGCAACCATGCGGTTGAGTTGAGTAACGTGTTCACAGCTAAGGTGATTGGCGAGGTCGGTTGCCGCAAGTGTAAACGAATCAAATTCAAAGGTCATGGGACTTCTAATCTTGGAGTAACGCTATTCCGACAATTACGCACAGCAATTGTATTATGCATGCCAGCCTTAAATATACGGATTATGATTTTTTCAGCGAGATGAGGTCATGGCGACCTCAAATGCTGCGCGCACGACATAAAGTTTGGTCCCGCCAGAATTCGTACTTGTCCGGTCAGCTGGTGAAGTGCCGGATACTTCTTTTTGCAGTTAACTAAAGGAATTGGCGACCATGATTCAATTGCAATTAGGGAGAAGGTCATTCGCTTCTCAACAGTTTAACCGGATTAAATCGCGCTGCCTTCACCGCGTGATATGTCACGGTGATGGTCAACACGAGAAGCACAGCGCCGGCAGCGAGAAAGAACGTGCCGGCCGTGATCGAAATGCGGTATTCAAAGGCGCTCAGCCAGCGTTGCATGGTGTACCAAGCGATGGGAGAGGCCATCGCAAACGCAATGACTACCTGTTTGAGAAACGCCCGGTAAACCATAAGGAACAAGCTGGCAGAACCGGCGCCGACCACCTTTCTGATTGCGAGTTCCTTGGTCTTGCGCTGGAGATAATGGGTAAGCAATCCAAGCAGGCCGAGGCATGCGATGAAAGTGCTGAGCGCTCCCGCCATTTTGAAGATCATGCCGGCTTTTTCTTCTGCAATGTAGAAGGTGTTCAATTGATCGGTAAGGAAGTGGTATTCTATCGGTGTACTGGTATCGAATTGATTGTGTACAGCAGTTGCTCCGGCTATCAACTGGTTCAAATCTCCGGAAACCCGTAACGTAAAATAATCAATCGACTGAATCGGGTTATTACGATATCCAACGATTATGGGGGCGATCCGTGTATGAAGGGACTGAAAGTTGAAATCTTCCAGGACTCCGACGATGTTAGCCTGCCATTCGCCACCCTGCGTTCTGATTTTAAGGGTAGTACCAACAGGGTCAGTCAGACCCAGGGCGATCGCGCCTGAAGCGTTGATCAGAATATTTGACGAATCGGCTGCGTTTTCACCGGTGAAGTATCTTCCTCCGGCAAGTTTCAGCTGATAGGTTCGCAACATATCTTCGTCGAAGCCCATAAAGTAACTTTGAATGGAGTCGCCGGCGCCGGTAGCGGCATAGACCTCCGCGATATTCTTCCACTCTCCGGGTACACGCGACGAGACAGCGACGTTTTCTACGCCCGGCAGTTTCAGGAATTCGTTTTTCATCGCCTGGAATTGATCGCGGACATTTCCGTTATTGATGTCGATGATCATCAAACCACTCCGGTCGAATCCAAGGTCTTTCTTCTGAATGAAATCGAGCTGTTTGCCAATAATAAGCGTCGATACGATCAAGGTAATGCTGATCGTAAACTGAAAAACCACCAGCACGGTCCGGAGATCGAAACGGTCCCTTGAAATCAGACTCCCCGCCCGTAATGAAGCGATGGGTCTCAGCCGCGCAAGATACAACGCCGGGTATGTTCCTGCGAGCAGGGCGATCACCAGCGCGACGCCAAATAGCGGGGGCAGGTAAGTTGCAAGGCTTTGGAAGTTCAGTTCGAATTCCTTGCCTGTAATACGGTTGAAGAACGGAAATGACAGATCGATCACGACAAGTGACAACAGCGCTGCAATTATTGTTATGGCAAGCGTCTCAGTCAGGAATTGGAAAACCAGTTGTCCTTTGAAAGCACCGGCGACTTTTCTCACGCCAATTTCTTTTGCGCGCGTGGCTGCATTTGACGTCGTCAGGTTAATGTAATTGATCGCGGCCAGGAACAGCAGGAATACTGCCATCGAGGAAAAGACGTAGATATAGGAAAGTTCACCGCGTTTGTCTTCCACGCCTGACTCAATGCCATCGGAATACAGATAGATATCCTCAATTGCCTGAAACGATGTCTTTTGAACCTGCGCATCTTCGCCCCAGTGTTTTTCCATCAGTGCCGCGATTCTTTCGCCGACGTCCCCAATCGCGTTGCCGTCCTTCAGAACGACATACGTTGCCGCGCCGAAACGTTCCCAACTGCTGAGGTACTGCTCCCAGTCAGCCCCTGTTCGCAACGGCGAAAACAAGAGATCAAATTGAAGGTGCGAATTTTGTGGCAGGTCTTTTAACACTCCGGTGATCTTCACACTTCCGGTTCCGGCCACTTCAATTGTCTTGCCCAGCACGTCACTGTCGCCGAAATATCGACGCGCAGTGGATTGCGTAAGCACAACGGACAGGGGGTGCGTTAGCGCTGTAGCCCTGTCGCCGCTTACAAACTCAAAATCAAATACCTGGAAGAAGTTGGCGTCGGAAGTCGTGAACCAGTTCCGTTCGTTATAGTTTTCGTCGCCTACCTGCACGATGACCTGGCCGGAAAAGCGGTACAGCCGCGTCATTTCCTCTACCTCCGGAAATGTGTTAACCAACTCGGGTCCAAGCGCAGGAACAGTGATCGCATAGGTACGCAGATCAGAGGGGCTTCGCTGAACGGATGTCAGTACACGGTATGTGCGCTCTGACTTTTTATGAAACGAATCGTATGATAATTCGTGATTAATGTATGTGTACAGCATCGTGCTGAACGAGATGCCGATGACGAGCCCGATAATATTGGTGAAAGCGAAGGCTTTGTTGCGCGTGAGCGACCGGATTGCGGTCATGAGGTAGTTCTTCAGCATGGGCAGGTTTAGTATTCGTTTTGCGGGAAGGTCGTACGATTACTATGCCAGACAGTATTTGTGCGCATATGGTGCCTGATCGGGTTAATTCGCATGCCGCGTGTACGCACATGCAAAGCTACTGTCCGCCACCGGGCGCATTTCCGAAACGGATAAATTCAGGCGGCGACGTGACGATTGCGTTTTTGTTCGCTTTCTATAAGCTAGACGTCACGAAGAATTTTCTCCATCTTCCTGCCTTTCGCCAGTTCGTCTACAAGCTTGTCCAGGTACCGCACCTGTTGCGTCAGCGGATTTTCGATTTCCTCGACGCGGTATCCACAAATGACGCCGGTGATCAGCCGGGCGTTCGGATTCAGCTTTGCTTTTTCAAAAAACTGCTCGAAGGTTACTTTTTTGTCAATGAGCTCCTGCAGCTTTTTGTCCTTGAAACCTGTCAGCCACGCAATGACCTCGTGCAATTCTTCTTTTGTTCTTCCTTTCTTTGTCACCTTCTCGACATACATGGGATAGACCGAGGCGAATGTCATTTTTGCGATTCTCGCGTCGTGATGGCTTGTGTTCATGTTATATACATTTCGTTTCCAGTCATGGGTGCGTTTACGGGAAAACCAATATAGGGAAACAAAAACTTGATGGCAACCGGGATTCCAGCTTACAGAAGTCACAGAAGCAAAGGCAGGATTGCATTAGAACGTTCTGTGAATTCTCTGTGTCTTCCGTGCACGCCGTGTGAAATTGTCGCTCACAGAAAGCACAAAAAGGCACAGAAGGAAAGGCAGGGTGCGTGTTAGAATGTTCGGTGTCTTCTCTGTGTCTTTCGTGTATTCTTTGAGATCAATGCACTCACTGTTTTTCAAAATCGTTGTTGGAAACAAAACTGTTATGCGTTTTCTTAGGACGGAAGATAAGAATCGTTTCACCTTATAAAGCACATATCATGAACGAACCAACATTCAACGCCGGGGTCAACATTGCGATCAAGATTCCGAAATCGAAGTATGAAAAGACCGTATCCTTTTACCGTGATATTCTCAATCTCGATGTAAACGAGAAACCGATTACGAACCCTACCGTGTCACGGACCTATGAGGTGAAGTTTGGGAATAACGTCGTGTGGCTGGACTGCGTCGACAACTATACCCACAGTGAAGTCTGGCTTGAGTTGAAAACACGTGACGTCCCGGCGGCGACCGCGTACCTGCAGGAACATGGCGTCGATCCATGTGACGAGCTGGAGAAGATTCCCGAGGGGTATCACTGGATAATGGATCCGGCAGGAACAGTGTTTATTGTCGGCGGCGAGGGTTGATACCTCACAGCCGGATCAACCCCGGCGCGATTCAATGACCGCAAGAACTTCTTCATCCGAAAGGTGATGAAAATCGTTGTACACCTGGCCAACCGCATAGAACATGTCAGGTTGTTCCGCGATTACGACTTCGTCCGCGAGGGAGTTGATTTCATTCAGGTACGTTCTCCCGGATACGGGCGACGCAACGATCACCCTGGCGGCCTTTCTGCTTTTACACAACTTGATCGCGGGAACGATCGTCGAGCCGGTAGCGATACCGTCATCGGCAATAATGACAACGCGGTTATGCATGTTCGGTAACGGTTTACCTTTTCGGAATCGGTCCACGCGACGCCTGATTTCCGAATTTTGTACCATGTGCACCTTGTGCAGCGTTTCCCTGTCAATTTCCTGTGCGTTTTCGGTCAGGAAAACCGACCCGTCTTCGGCCGCTGCTCCAATGGTAAGGTCAAATTGTATGGGGTGCGGCAGCTTCTTGGTTATCAATACCGACATTTCTGCGTTCAGCACCGAAGCTATTTCACGGGCTACAAGCACGCCTCCACGTGGGATCCCCAACACAAGCGCGTTTATATTGCGGTACTTGCGCTCAAGAAGTTTCCCAACCTCAAAGCCCGCGTCGGCCCGGTTCAGAAAAGGTTTACCGTCGGTGATCATTGTTCCTCCTCTTTAATACGTATGCTTAGGTGTGTCAAAAGTCGGTACCTGCTCCGGAGTGAGACTATCGGGCCCGCTGCAATGGCCGGTTGCGGAATCTGCGATACAGAAAGTCAACAAAGTATCCGGCTGACGGTCGCAAATTGACGCCTGCGTAGCGTTCAGGGGTAAGCGGCGTGTGCGACTTGAGTGGATTTGAGGGCGTTGATAATTCCCTCCAATTCTTTCGGCAAAAGCCGTGTCTTCATAGTTTCGTGCTACTCCGATTTTCTTTCAGCCGTTTCTTGATCTTGCTAAGGAACTCAGCCGAGATGCCCAGATAGGAGGCAACCAGCTTTTGAGGAATGCGCATCTCTATCGTGGGATATTTTTGCTGAAAGGCGAGGTAACGGTCTTCGGCAGTCATGCTGATATTCTGAACTACCCGTTGTTGAAAGCCTACAAAAGCTCTCTGCGTCAGCACCCGGAAATAGCGCTCCATTTTCGGGATTCGTTTATAGAGCACCTCCAGATTTTCAAACGACAACTCAAGTACGACGCTATCTTCGATCGCCTGAACATTGAACGTCGCTGGTGCCTGCATGATGAAACTATTCAGATCACTGATCCACCAACCTTCAATCGCGAACTGCACAATATGTTCCTGACCATTCAGGTCAACGAAGTACGTCCGGATACTTCCTTC
>CBKWFZ010000086.1:0-9234 GCA_966673785.1 uncultured bacterium | reverse complement strand
GGAGGAGTTGGTGGGTGAAATCCAGGATGAACATGACCAGGAGGCGCAGATCGTGATCCAGAGCGGCGACGTCTATCGCATCATTGCGACATCGTCCATTCACGATATCAACAAATCTCTTGATGTCCCGTTGCCCGAATCCGAGGATTACGAAACCCTCGCCGGACTCCTGCTTATGTTGAAATCCTCGGACCTCAAGGAAACCGAAGAATTCACCATTGACAATTACGCGGTCAAAATTATCAAGATGAACCGGACACTCCCCGAGATCGTGGAGCTCCGTTTACTTAACGAGATCAACGAAAAACCCTGATCAGTCGATCAGTTGCCGGAGCGCTATCTCCAGCGACGCTTGCGCAATCCCGGTTCGTGCCGGGTTGACGCGATGTGTCTTCAGCAACGCTCTTCGGATGGTATCGGAGATGTCCTGAAAAATCGCGTTATCGTCCATACTCACTTCATTTTCCATGAAATATGCAAAGACCCGCGCCATGCCACAGTTGGCGATGAAGTCAGGTATAACTGAAAACTGCTGATCCGCAAAAAGGCCAACGGGACCGAAGAATATCTCCGGATCGGCAAATGGAACATTGGCACCGCAGGAAATCACCTCCAGCCTGGTGTTCAGCATTCGTTCAACCTGGCTGCGTGTGATGAGGCGCGATGCGGCGGCCGGAATAAATATTTCAAAGTCCAGGTCCCAGATCTTTTCGTTTACAATATTGAAAGGTATAAGATCAGGAGACACAAGTTTATTGTTGCGTCGATTGAGCACCAATGCATCGATCTCGGCAGGTGTGAATCCCTGCTGGTTGATGACCCCGCCCTCATGGGAAACAATTCCGACAACCTTCGCGCCCGCTCTCGACAAATAAAAACCAGCAGCAGCCCCAACGTTGCCCCAGCCCTGAACGACCACACGTTTGTCCCTGAGTGATCCACCCCAGAGGTCGTAGTAGTGCTTTACGGATTCAGCAACACCGAAACCGGTACAAAAATCTGCGATGCGGTATTTTCGGTTAAGGGAAGGCACGAATCGCTCATCTTCGATCACTTTCACCACGCCTTGCCGCAACTGACCGATGCGGTTCACCTTCTGGGGTTCTGTAGGTTTGAAATGGCCTGTAAAAACACCTTCCTGAGGATGCCATATTCCGACATCTTCGGTTACGGGAATAACTTCATGAATTTCGTCGACGTTAAGGTCCCCTCCCGTACCATAATAGTATTTAAGAAGGGGCATCACAGCAGCGTACCATCGCTGTAGGACGCCCAGTTTTCCCGGGTGTTCAGGGTCAAAATTGATACCCGACTTCGCGCCGCCTATCGGAGGTCCTGACACCGTAAACTTAACCTCCATGGTCTTTGCGAGCGATTCAACTTCACGTTTATCGAGTCCCTTACGCATGCGCGTTCCTCCGCCTGACGCGCCACCCCGCAATGAATTAATCACAACCCATCCTTCTGCCTCAGTTTCCTTGTCCTTCCATTCAAAGACGATCTCCGGTCTTTTGTTTTCAAACTTCTCCAGTAAGTCTTTCATTCTAGTAATGAATTCCGATCATAACACCACTACTCGAATCGCGCATGGCACCTGTCACACTGCTAAGGCAATTATTCTTGCCGAGATATCGCAGCACGCCGAGAAACCCGAACACGAGCGCCTCTTTGAACTTCACGATTTCCTCGTCGGGCACCACGATGGCGGTACTGTCGCCGATTTTGTCAAGCATGCGCGATACCAGAAAGGCGTTGAATGCTCCGCCGCCGGTGCACAATAGCGAACCCGCGTTGCGTTCCGAAACCGCATTCACTATTTCGTCAGCGGTACTCTCGACACAGGTTGCGAGCTTATCCTCAACGGAGATATCCCGATTATCCAGCAACGGTTTTATAGCAGCCTCAAAGATTTCGCGCCCAAGAGACGGACGTTTTTTTCGCAACGGAATATATACCCGCTGAATCGCCTTCAGCAGCTGATTATCTATCGTACCACGCGACGCGGTTTCACCCCGGTTATCATAAGGCTTTCCTTTCAAACCCATAAGGTAATTCAGCGTCATATTACAGAAACAGATATCGAAGGCCTCCCTCTTCTTCCCGTTTACGCGCGAAAGGTTGGCGATACCTCCGAGGTTTAGGCACACATCGTAGTCCTGGAAAAGCAGTTGATCACCGATCGGAACCAGCGGCGCTCCTTCACCACCCAGCGCCACATCCAGCGCACGGAAGTCGGCGATGACCGGTAATATTGACGCGGCATGGATCGCGTTTGCATCACCGAGCTGAAACGTAAAGCCGCGTCCGGGCTGATGAAAGATGGTGTGTCCGTGTGATGCGATAAAGTGAGGCTTAGACAAACCATGACGGTTGATAAAGTCGGTTGTCAGTTGCCCCAGCAATTTACCGTAGGCATGGTGCAGCGCAAGCAGGTCCGGAGCATCAAGAAGGTGGGCGGTGGCAAGTGCATCGCGCCATTTCTTTGGATACCGGATCGTCTCGGCACGCCTAATCGAAAACTTCCAGCTACGATCCTGCAATCGATACTCCGTATATGCGACATCGAGACCATCAAGCGAAGTTCCCGACATGAGTCCAATCACATTAAACCTGTTCTTCATACTTTTGTCCCTTCTTTATGCAGGCAAGCAAATGAATGTTGTTGTTGACCACGGAAACACATCCGCCAAAATAGGCATTTTTGAAGATGATGTCCTGAAGGAGCGGATCACCTTCGAAAAAACCGGGGATCTTCTGGCGTTCCTGGCAAACTTTTCGGGCGACAGGATCATCATTAGTTCCGTGAATGCTGTCATGAGCGAGTTGCCCGGTTCACTTCGTGGATTCACCGATGTGTTGATGCTGACGCCGACGACCCCATTGCCGGTGCAAAACCGGTATGCCTCAACGGAAACGCTTGGTATGGACAGACTCGCTGCTGCGTGCGGGGCGTGGCACTTGTTCCCGTTTGCCGATACGCTGGTTATTGACGCCGGAACCTGCATTACATACGAGTTTGTGGACAAGTCCGGCGCTTATCGCGGAGGTGCAATCTCGCCGGGATTGAACATGCGACTCCGCGCTATGCATACTTTTACGGCCAGGCTTCCGTTAGTGCAACCGGTAAGCGAGCCCGGGCTGACGGGCGATTCAACTGTTTCATGCATGCAGAGCGGCGCATTCTGGGGAATGGTAGATGAGATTAACGGCGCGATAGAAAACAAACTGAAAGCCTCCATATTTGCGAGCCCTGAACTGGTTCTCGTGGGTCTTAACCGTATTTTATCACATAATGCCAATCTCTAAGAAGTTAATCACTGTTTTTGTAATTCTCCTCGCGTGCTCGATGAACCTGTTTGGACAGGCTGTACGATCCCCGTTCAGCACTTATGGAATTGGCGACATTTACGGAGACTATCTGATCCAAAACCAGGGAATGGGCGGAATGGGCGTAAGCCAGCCGCAATACTGGTACGTCAACAATCAAAATCCGGCTCTTTTGGTGCACAACATGGTTACCGTGTTTCAGGCGGGCCTGGTCGGAGAATCCAAGAAGGTTACCGGAGCGAATTCGAGCGAGAAGGGAATGGGAGGAAACCTGAATTACCTCGTCACCGCCTTCCCCATCATGCCGCTGTCGAAAAATCCGTATCGGACGAAATGGTCAACTGCGCTTGGCCTGATGCCTTACAGCACCGTGAATTATGGCCTTGAATACACAGAGCGGGCAATCGATGCGAACGGCAACCTGGCGGACACGGTAAAAGTGGTTGAATCGGGAAATGGCGGCCTGAACCAGTTTTACTGGTCGAATGGCTTTACGATTGCAAAAAACCTTTCTTTCGGGGTAAAGGCGGCATATATCTTTGGTCCGCTTGAAACGTCCTATCAGAACAACTTCATCAACGATTCCCCGCAGGCGCGCAATTTCATTACTGAAATCAAAGAAAAGACTTCAGTCAAGGACTTCAAGTTCACGTTCGGCGTCGCTTATGGGGACACACTTCGCAAGAATTATGGCTATCAGGTCGGCGCTACATACAGCCCGGTGACCCGATTAAACGCTTCGCGGAGAGCGGAGATTCTGCGATTCCCTCAAGGCGGAACACAACCCATTGAAGGTGACACACTCTTCACCCGCGGCGGGTCCATGCGAATCCCCGGGTCGCTGACAGTCGGAGTTTCTTATTACCGCATCAACCGATGGATGATTGGTACGGAATTCAATTATCAGGACTGGAGCTCGTTTGAAAGCATCGTGCAGGACGACGAGGGTCTTGGTGAAGGCTGGCGCGCTGCCCTGGGAGGAGAGCTTACCCCCGATCCATTCGACGACAATTTATTGAAGCGAATGACGTACCGATTGGGGATCAACTACGAAAAGTATCCATTTATTGTAAATAGCAACCAAGTAAACGATTTTGGCATTAATTTTGGCTTCTCTATACCAGCAAACCGCTCAAGCCTCGATATGGCCTTTAAAGTAGGAAAGCGAGGTGATCGGGGAGAAAACATTTTCGAAGAAACCTACTTTAAGGTATACTTCGGGATCACCTTTAACGATAAATGGTTCATACAAAGAAAGTTTGACTAAGAAATGAGACTACAAAAACAAAAATCGATTCTGGCCGGCGCTCTGTTCCTTGTGTTCGCTATGATGGCAGGAAACGCGTACTCGCAGTGTACCGAAATCATCTGGCCGGAAAGTCCTGAAATGAAGGCAAAGGCGGAAGAAAGCAAAGTGTTGTATGAAGATGCGATTCGCACAGGACAACAGGCTGAACTGAAAAAAGCCGTTAAGCCCTTTAACTGGATGCTTACGAATGTTCCCAAACACCACATCAGTCTGTACATACAGGGTCTTGACCTGTTTGATAAACTTGCAACACTGGAAAAAAATCCGGCGAAGAAGAAGGAATATATTGATTCGCTGATGATGATCTACGACCTGCGAATCAAGAACTGCGGCGATGAAGCCAACGTAATGAACCGCAAGGCACTTTCATTCGTGAAGTTCAACGCGAACGAAAAACCGGTTGAAACACTCCAGATGCTTGATAAGGCTTTGGAACTCAATGGAAACGAAGTTCTCGAATCGACGATCATCCCGTATTTCCACGTGGTTCGTTTAAACTTCCTCAATAAAAAGATCGAAGAAGACAGGGTACTGGCCTACTACGACAAGCTTGTAGGAGTGGTCGACGCATGGATTCAGAAAGCCCAGAGCGAAGGCAAATCGGTAGACAAGTATCAGAAAATGAAAGAAGAGCTGGAGAAGCTGCTCCTCGCCACCGTAAATATCAACTGTGATTTCGTTCGCAAGAACTGGGGTCCCAAATTCAAGGCGAATCCCAAAGACATTGAGCTGGCGAAAAAGATTTTCACTTTTATGTTGAAAGATAAGTGTACAGATGATCCACTTTGGCTGGAAGCTGCAGTTGCGGTTCACAATGCACCCGGAGAAGAGAAGAACTGTGGTCTTGCCAAAAATCTCGGGATTATCTACCTCTCTAAAAAACAATTCGCTGAAGCGGAGCAATTTCTGAAAGAAGCACTCGAAGTTTGTACGGAAGGCCCTGACAAAGGTGAAATCCTCCTTTATCTGGGGGGTCTGGCAGCGGAGAAAGGTCAGAAAAGCGAGGCCCGTGAACTTTACCGTCAGGCTGCCTCAACTGATGCAAGTGTTGCAAAACAGGCATACGAAAAAATCGGTGACTTGTATTATGGAAGCTTCGAGGCATGCAGTAAGAAGGTCAGCAAGGTGCAGGATCGCCTTGTATTCCTGATCGCGTACGACTACTATGCAAAGGCAGGAGATTCCCGGAAGATGGGCGTAGCCAAAGAGAACTTCCCTTCGAAGGAAGAGATCTTCACGGAGAATGTTCAGGCCGGATCAAGCATGACCGTCAATTGCTGGATCAATGAATCGACTACGATAAGAACCAGAGACTAGAGAAATCAGTTATATTCAAAGGCCATAGCGTGCTATGGCCTTTTTTTATTTGCACAATGAAGATCTTTCTATTGACACTCGGCCTGGCGTTAGCGCTCTCCGGCTGCGGCAGAAATGACGCCGAAGAGCCGGTTGAGTACACGGGGCCGGTTCGCGAGGCGGAGGAGGTTGAATTCTACTACAGCGACAAGGACCAGGTCAAGATCAAGATGACAGCGCCACTGCTTCAGGAGTTCACGAGCGGCGACCAGGAGTTTCCGAAGGGCATCTATATGGAGTTCTTTGACGAGGCGGGAAGGCTGGAATCGATCCTTAAAGCGAACCACGCTTACTTCTTCAAAACAGAGAACCAATGGCGCGGCCGCGGTAACGTCGAAGTCCGGAACCTCCTGCAAAACGAGCAGCTCAATACAGAAGAGTTGTTCTGGAAGCCTGCTGATAAAAAGATCTTCACCGACAAGTTTGTAACTATCAAGCAGCAGGGCGACGTCATCTACGGCGAAGGGCTGGATGCGAAAGAAGATCTTTCCGAATACACGATTACCAAACTGTCCGGCCGGATTGAAGTTGACGATTAAGTTATGAAACTGGGCCATATTCTCCTGCTGGGCCTGACCCTGGCGTTCCTGATCATTGGCGTCGATCAAAGCATAAAACTCGGTTTCTCTCAGGCATATTGGGCTTTTATGATCGCCCTGGTAACGTTTTTCGCTTACACCCTGATCCGTTCACGCCAATCCGATTCCGGCGACAAAAAACAGGCAAAAAAGCCCCGAAAATAGAGGCGGCTTTCAACCCAAATCTCCTTTTTTATCTTGAAAGGCAGATGTTTACGAATTTTGATTCATTAGTTTTTCAAATACGTATTACCGGTTAAATTTGCGGTCTTTAAAAAATTATTTATGGCATTATTAGGCACGTTGCGCGACAAAATGGGAATGTGGGTCACAGTTTTCGTTTTTGTTGCGATCTCCGCATTCGTTCTTGGCGATTTGTTCAGCGCGAATTCCAATATCCTCACCTGGGGAAGAGACACGGTGGGAGAAATTGCGGGAGAGGAGATTTCGATCAATGAATTTCAGGCAGCGATCGATGAGCGCGTTGCGACATTCGTCATGCAAAACGGCTTTGAGCCTAATGAAAACCAGATGATCGGCATCCGCCAGCAGGCCTGGGATCTTCTGGTAGCCCGTCTTGCCATTGTTCCGGAATTCGAAAAAGTCGGGATCGCGGTAACGGACCGCGAAGTGACAGACATGATCAGCGGAAAAAATATATTCGACGGTATCAAGCAGTCATTCACAAACCAGGAAACGGGCGAATTCGACCGTGCAATGCTCGGCAATTATCTCAATCAGCTTGAGCAAATGGGCCCGGGCAGCGAACAATATATGCGCTGGCAAATGTTCCAAAAAGACCTTCGTCCGTCACGTGAACGGATCAAGTACGAAAATCTCCTGCTCAAAACAAATTACATCACCAAAGCCGAAGCCGAGCGTGAATACCACCTTGAGAACGACGTCGCGGAAGCCCGATACCTTTACATCCCTTACCACGCTATCCCCGAATCGGAGGTGACTCTTTCAGATGACGCTTACAGCAATTATTACAACAAGAACAAGGAACGGTTCAAGACCGACGGCGTGCGCGACATCAAGTATGTTGCCTTTGATGTTATGCCTTCGGCTGAAGATTCAGC
This sequence comes from uncultured bacterium, assembly GCA_966673785.1. GTDB lineage: Bacteria > Bacteroidota > Bacteroidia > Cytophagales > Cyclobacteriaceae > Ohtaekwangia. Next base: position 1,582 of record CBKWFZ010000086.1, on the reverse strand, counting down.
TGCTGTTCAGGAGATCCTTAAGCAGACTGTCGCTGAGTTTAAAAACAATTCCAACGACTCTACTTACGCATCAAATCATACGGAGGGCGAAGCGCCGTTTGAGAAATATCATCCCGGCAGCGTTCCCGAGTTTATCACCCCTGACCAGCTGACCGAAGGTAACGTTATCGGTCCGGTGCTCCAGGGCGACACGTATTTTGTCGCAAAAGTATCTCAGGTTTTTGAAGACACTGCTTACGCGGCACGCGCCAGCCACATTCTTATCCGTCCTGCGGATGTAAGCGAGACTGCAAAGGCCGAGGCCCGCGAACAAGCGACCAAGATCCTCAACGATATCCGGGGTGGTGCAGACTTTGCGGCCAAGGCGAGAGAATTCGGAACCGATGGCACGCGGCAAAACGGAGGCGATCTCGGCTGGTTCTCGACCGGTCAGATGGTAGCTCCATTCGAAAAGGCTGTGTTTGCGGCTACAAAGCCCGGACTGCTTCCCAACCTTGTGGAAACTGATTTTGGATACCACATCGTAAGCGTAACTGAACCCAAAACCAACCGTGCCTACAAGATTGCGCTTGTTGAGCAGCAGATCCTTCCGAGTGACGCGAGCCTCAACGATGCATTCCGAAAGGCCGAGACGTTTGCCGCCGGACTTTCCGGAGTTTCTGAATTTGAACAGCGCGCAAAAGAGAGTGGATACACCGTGATGGAGGCAAAAAATATTGCCGCTGGCGACCGTCGTGTTGGTGCGCTCGGCGAATCGCGCCAGGTCGTACAATGGCTCTACCGCGATGCTTCAAGGGGTGAGGTCTCCGAAGTGTTTGATCTCGGTGAGCAGTACGTGGTGGCGGTAATGACAAATGCCGTCGAAGAAGGTTACAAGCCTCTTGAAATTGTACGCGAAGAAATCAAACCTGAAATTCTGAAGCAGGCGCAGGGCGACAAAATTATCGAAAAGCTGAAAGGCATAACCGCTACAACACTGGATGAAAAAGCCCAGGCGTTTGGCGAAGACGCGAACGTTTACAGCAACAGCGACATAAGAATGAGCAGCAACGCGTTGCCCACGGTTGGATTCGATCCCAAGATTGTTGGCAGTATATTCTCGCTTGATAATGGGAAGACGTCCGCTCCTTTGAAAGGTGAAAACGGCGTCGTTGTCATTGAAACGCAGAACAAGACAGTGGCGCCCGAGCTCAATGTTTACGATAACTACAAGGATCAGCTGGCGCAGAATACCTTTAACTTCAGCAGCATGAATATCGCAGAGGCGATACGGCAGCACGCCGATATCGAAGACGAGCGATATAAGTTTTACTAGACGACTCCCTGGTCGTTTAAAAAACGCCTTCCTGCCGGGAAGGCGTTTTTTTTGATCAGCCAATCCGGCATTTATTTTTAATTTTAGTCTTCTAAAAGAGCAGGACAAAACAAAGCCGAATGGACCCACAATGGACAAATTCGTTTCGTGAAAAGCTGGACAAGCACTATGTCTGGCCGTCCGTGTATCTTTTCAAATTTATTGTTCCCACAGGAAAAGAGCAGGCCGTCAAGGACCTTTTCCCAAGGCATACCACATCTGACAAAT
>CBKWFZ010000085.1:0-9241 GCA_966673785.1 uncultured bacterium | reverse complement strand
GAATGACATCCATGACGTAACGCAGGGCAAGCTTCTTCCTTAGCAATTTATAACCCGCGCGCACTTTCGAAGACATGAACATCTCCACCGGATCGTAACCCGGCTTCTTGTGAATGTCCACGGTGCGCGCATAGTCAGGTGCGCGATCATCATCCAGCCAGAAATAGTAGGTAAACCAACTGTTATTATCTGCAACCGCGACAAAATCGCCGGAACGTTCGTGATCAATATGTGCTTCGGCCTGAGCCTTTTTATCAAGTACACTTTCTATGCCTTTCGTCTCGCGGAGTACACGTTGCACCTGCTCCGTGACGCTGCTGTCGTTCACATACACGTGGGCAACCTGATGATCTGCAACCGCGAATGCCCGGGAAGCACCTGCATCGAGCAGTTCCAGGCCGCGTTCAACGCGAACATTTAAAAAACCATGCTCCCGCAGGACCCTGTTGATGTGAACAGGATGATTCGCATCCGTGATGCCGTATTCGGAAAGAACAATCACCTTTGCCCCACGCGATTCGTAATAGGTTATGAGTTGACGGATCACCTCGTCAATCTGCCGAAGGTCGTTATGGACCACATTCAGATCCGGACCAAATTTCTGCAGGCAATAATCGAGGTGTGGGAGATAGATGAGCGTGAGTGTCGGGTCGTACTTTCGGTCTGTAAGCACCGATGCATCGGCGATCCATTGGGATGAAACGATATTCGCGCCTGGTCCCCAGAACTGGAAAAGCGGAAACTTACCTAATTCGGCCTGAAGGTAATCACGCAATTCCGCGGGCTGTGTGTAACAATCCGGCATCTTTCGGCCGTCTGCGAGGTAGTTCGGCCGCGGTGTCACTGAATAGTCCACGGTTGAATACATATTGTACCACCAGAACATATTCGCACATGTGAAGGCGGGATCAATTTTTTTTGCCCACTCCCACACCTTTTCCTGATTGACCAGCTTGTTCGATTGCTTCCAGAATTTCACCTCACAGTCAACGCGATCGTACCATCCGTTTCCGACGATACCATGAGAAGAGGGCCACGTACCGGTAAGGTATGTCGACTGTACTGATGTCGTTACGGCGGGAAGCATGGGGTCAACTGTGCAAAGTGTCCGCGCGGACGACCATTCTGCCAGGAAAGGCGTATGTGGTCCGATCAGCGACTTGCTCAGGCCTACCACGTCAATGACTACGGTCTTATGCAAGGTTTCAGTTTTGATGGCTTTCCAGTTTCTCACGCACCCATTTCAGTTCACGTACGATCGATTCATCCAGTGGAATCTTCAATTGTTCCGGCAGCACCTCCCATGTATAGGTCTCCACCTCCATGTGACGGGTAAAGGGCGTGTGCTGCTGAATCTCCAGCACCGTTTCAATATCCTCCTGCGTCGATTTCAGAATACCGAAATCACGCAGGAAGACGGGAACATGGAAATGAGAACGCCATTCGCGTGTCTGATGGTTCCGAACGTCGCCTATCGCTTCCGGCAAATCCGGGTAACGAAGCAGATTTTTTCCTTCCTGAAGCGCAACGACCTGATGCAGATAAGTATCTTCATTGAAAGGCTGCAACGCGCGCACTACCTTTTCGCGGTCATCCGGCAGAGGCGACATCGGTGCTTTCAGGGCAGCACTTATCTGAAGTTTACCCACACCAATACCGCGGTCACGTAATTGCGCGAGCACACTTGCGTGGTCTTCATATCCGACGGCAAAATGGCAAATATCATAACACAACTGAATATGATTCAGAATCGCTTCACGTGCCTGGTCTTCGTTCATTCCAAACTCGTTCCACATGAACTGAGCGCCGCGCGGCAGAAGATACTCCTGATACCAATCGATAAATTCCGGCCCGCTTTCGAGTAGCCCATCCGGTTCCGGTTCAATATCAAGATGCAGGTGCTTTCCTGTTTGCTCCCGAAGCCGTATCAGTTCAGCCGCTACTTTCAGAATATTTTCCGTTGCCACGCGAAAAGTCTCCGGCCGGTCATCGGCGGCATGCCACGGTTTATACGACAACGGTGAGGTGGAAATACCACCGTCCATCCCCGCAGGCAAAAGATCAGCCAGAATCTGAAACAATTGCAACGTATAGATTACACGATCTTGAGTAGTCCAGTCCGGACTGTGAACCTGGTCTTTTACACGCGTATGATGGAAACCTCCGTACGGAAAACCGTTGATAGTGAATACGTAACAGCGATGATCGTGCAACCACTTCTTAAACACGGTCAGGTTATCACCGCTTCCGAGTTCCGACCCGGCGAGATGAGACAACCGAAGGCCGATTCCAAACGGCTCATTTGGAGCAATTTCCCGCCTGATGTGAGGAATATGGTTCTGCAGGGCTTCAAAATGGTGTTGCCAGTTTTCACCTGCGTGGATATTCGTGCAATAGGTAAGATGGCCGGAAGATATCTGCATGACAAATTCACATTGTGTTCTGGTATTTTGTTAACCATTCATATGCCTGCTTAACAAGTGCCGGCTCAATGGCATGCACTTCTTCCCCGTTTCCAATCGAACGCAGCAGCATAATCGTGAGCCTTCCGCCAAGGTGCTCCCGGAACTCGTTCAGTCCGCGCAGCAGCACGCTGCTCTCATCGTTGACTTCCAGCAAAGGATGCGTGATGCTAAACCCAAGGGCCGTAACGAGCTTGATCACGCGTAGCATCGAATACTCATCCAGTCGTCCGGACAAGAAAGAATACACCGTATCAAGTGCAATTCCAAGCGCTACAGCTTCGCCGTGCCGGATTGAAAAATTGGTGAGCTGCTCAAGCTTATGAGCACTCCAGTGACCAAAATCAAGAGGCCTTGACGACCCTGTTTCAAAGGGATCGGCACCGGCAATATGCTGCATGTGCAACTCGGCGCAGCGGAAGACGAGAAACTTCATCGCATCCATGTCACGGGCGACAAGTTTTTCGGCATTACTTTCAAGCCATTCGAAGAACGAAGCGTCCTTGATCAGTGATACCTTAACCGCTTCCGAGGTTCCGGATCGCCATTCATCGTCGGTCAGGGTGCGCAGAAAATCACCGTCATTAAAAACCGCTACTGGTGTCGCGAACGTTCCGAGGAAATTTTTCTTTTTGAAAAAATTGATTCCATTCTTAACACCGACGCCGGAGTCATTCTGACTAAGAACCGTCGTCGGTATCCGGATGTGACGAATTCCGCGGTGAGAAACGGCTGCCGCATAACCTGCGACGTCAAGCACAGACCCGCCACCGATCGCGGTCAGATAAGAATGGCGGTCGATTCCATAACGTTCAACGGCCTCGACAATCCGGTAAAAATATTGTTCATCATTCTTCACCTGTTCACCGCCTGGAAGCATCAATATTTCGTCAACGAGCCTGGGACCTTCCAGCGCACTAAAATATGCCCGGATATCGTGTTCAAGCTGCGGATGGTGATCGGCTACGCCCTGATCAAGGACTATCAGCATCTTTTGTCCCCGGTGGGCGCCCGCCGTCTTCAGATAGCTTGAAAACACGTCATTGCCCTGCTTAAAGAGACCTGTTGTAAAAAAAACCTTGTATTCGAACTGAACCTGAAACCGTTGCTGCAAAAACTCCATTCTCCTGATCTTTCAGGCGGCTAAAATAAAGAAAACCGGCAAGCAAAGGTAAATCTTTTACAGGGCCTAGGTAACCGCGAATACCCGCGCCAGCAGAATCGAAACCGGGAGGAGCAGCAGGATAACAAGGGCGAGGATAACTGCACCGAACGCTGCGGCCCATGCGGCATTCATAACGATCAGGGCGATCACCCCTGCCTTGACGGCGCGGCCGATCATGCTGCCGCGCGGGTCCTGGATTGCACGTATCAGCGGCACCAGGATCATTGCGCCCCAGACAACCACAAACGCCGACGTTTCCGCGACATGTCCGTTTTTGATTGCGACCAAAATGACAGCAAGCATTACCGAAAGATAAAGCAAGCCTGCACCGTAGAGCACTTTCCGGTTACTGCCATGTACCTCACCCCGGCTTACCATGGTAATCGCTGCGATGTACGCGAGCGGTACGAATCCCACGGGCCAGAAGTCTTCCAGCGCGGCTGGTATGATGCTGATTCCAAGCAGGAGATTGAGTCCGCGGCAAAGGCCCATATTCACCGGCCCGAGAAACGGATGGTGCTTTCCCCATTTGTCGTACACGACGGCGGCGATGGCTATGATTACGGCGAGGGCCAACGACACAACGGACACCATAGCTGCCGCCAGGACGCCGATGACGAGCAGTGACACACCCAGCAACGTCGCTTCGCGGAGGCTAACCGTACCCGACGGTATGGGTCGCTCCGGTCTTTCCACGCGGTCAAGGTCGGCGTCGAATACGTCATTCATCACAACGCCCCCGCCATATAATCCGATTGTCGACAAGACCAGCCATAAGACGGACCACGAATCACCAAAGACAAATCCGGCTATGGCCGCCCCTGCGAGAATGTCCGCAACGGCTGTAACCAGATTCGCGGGCCGCATAAGGCGAAGTAAACCGGTCAACTTTTGCAACGTGCTATCGGATAATCAATGAATTCTTGTCGGGGCGTGGTTGTTGGCCACCACGCAGCACTGTGTTACCTGCGAACTTCTGCGTCTGGTCGATTTCCCGGGTGGTCTCAAAATCGCGCATATCGATCTGACCGCTTTGCGCGAATGCCATGATAGCGTTCTGGTATGTAACCAGTCTGATATGTTCGTCGGGGATATTGTGTTGTTTCATCAGCGCCGCAGTTTTCGGAACGGCGAGGGGATCGCTTATACCCCAATCGGCAGCCGAATTGATCATGATTCGCTCCGGACCGTATTGCTTCACGATCTCCACCATGCGTTCATTGCCCATTTTAGTAAACGGATAGATCGTGAATGCAGCCCAAAACCCGCGATCAAGCACTTCCCTGACAGTTTCCTCGTTGTTGTGATCGACGATCACCATGCCCGGAGAAAGCCCCTGCTCGATGGCGATGTCCATGCTGCGCTGCGTGCCACGTTTCTTGTCGCGGTGCGGTGTATGAATCTGGACCGGTAGGCCTGCCTCCCGCGCGAGGTCAAGCTGAAGGCGGTAGTACTTCTCTTCAGCGGCAGTCTGATCGTCAAAGCCGATCTCACCGACGCCGACGACCCCTTCCTTGTAGATAAAGAGCGGAAGAATTTCCATTACTTCCTCGGCGAGCGCTTCGTTATTAGCCTCCCGCGAGTTAAGTCCGATCGTGCAGTAATGTCTGATACCAAATTGCGAGGAGCGAAAACGCTCCCATCCAATGAGGCTGCTGTAATAGTCGCGGAAGGAAGCAAGTCCCGTTCTCGGTTGTCCAAGCCAGAACGCCGGTTCGATTAACGCAACGACACCGGCATCCGCCATTGCCTGGTAGTCATCCGTTGTCCGGGACGTCATGTGTACATGAGGATCGAAAAACTTCATCCCTTTAATGGAATCGAGGTATGCTGATAGCGGTACTCCGGGTTCGATGTCTTTCTCTGTAAGGTTCTGGCTGCAACACATGGCTTTCTGAAATTTTGTATTGGATAAACTCAAAGATACTGAATCAAGCCGCTCCGGAAAGTATATCAGCTTCCATGCCTTTCCAGCTGAAATCAGGATCGGACAAATATTCACGTAAGCCCGGATTCCTGTCGAGCAGCGCGCGCGCAGGCTGGTAGTCGGATGCCGCGCACAGCAACGCCGCCGCCTTTCGTTCATTGGAATCGAGAGACGAAGCAAGTCGGTGAATGTCATCCATCACGTCTTCGTCTATAAAACGTTCGACGCAAATCCACACGAGCGGATTCACCTGTCTGTGCGCAGCCCAGCGTTCGTGTGCGAAATCCGAAATTGATCTTGCCAGAGACTGGTTAGCGCGCTCCTGGAGACGAAATATTTCCAAAAGCGGCTTTTCTGTAAAAATAGCCTTAAGCACCATCTGATTCCACGCACCCTCATCAAGCTGTTCCGCCGGATAAGGATTACGGCACATGACCGCTTCCAGCACCTGACCGATGTTACTGCGAATGCCTTCCGCGCATCGTTTTCTCCACTGCTCCGGATATGCCAGTAACGGCAACGCGCTGTAGAGTGCAATTAGTTCATGCATTTCAGCGCTTAGAAACAGATTATCAACAAACGAGCAGTATCGTTGTTCGTCGGTGGTATCCAGATGGAGGAGCAGCCATACACGCGCCAACTGGTCAGCGGACCAGTTCACCGGATTGAACCCCGGTCTTGCGCTGTGCAGGGCGGCAAGTTCATCCGTTGACACATCGAGCAGTTTCTTTGACGTCTTCCGGGGCGCAGTCACAAAGGCAATTCCAATCCGTTTTCCATAAGGCTCCGGATCTTGCATCACACGCTGCAGCCTGAGCCATTGCCAGGCGTCGTCGCCAAGATTCCGTTTCAGGATAGTTTCGAAAATGTCTCTGACCTTATCAATGGGATACGCGTACATGATCAAGTCCGGTAATTGTCCGGCGGCGAAATTTCCGACTATTTTCGGTCACTTGAAAGAAATGTGCGCAGGAAATGGATGTCTGACGGTACCCTACTCCATCACGGCTGACCACACGGGCCATTCCACATTTTCCAATACCTCATCCGTTAAGCTCGCGGAAAGCATCTGACCAAGACCGCTGTGCCGGTGTGTCAGCATCGCAATCATGTCACCTTCAGCCTCCTTCGTATAGTGCAGTATTCCTTTGTCCTGGGTAACGTCATTATACGTGTGAAACGAATAATTGCTGAGCTTGTATTTCTCGACGAACCGGATGAAATGTGCACCGATGTCTTTATCGGAATGAAAGTCGTTCGGGCTGTTAACGAAAAGAATTTGCAGCCGCGCACCGAAGAATGATTGCAGCGCTTTCAGTCGTTCCATCGCTACAGGCTGGTCCAGCGGAAGATTTGTCGGAAAAACGATGTTTTGGATCTTGTCAGGAGGATAGAATTTGTGAATGGCGATGACGGGGACGCTGCTTCCATGAACTACTTTTTCCGTGTTGCTTCCTATCAGCGATTGCAGCCAGTTCCCTTCTCCATGTGTACCCATCACGACAACATCGATTTCCTTGCTTCTGGCAACCTCCCGAATCGTCGGTACAATCGGGCCGGTTTCATTCAGCAGTGTTATCTGTTGGCCGGCCACGGCGGTATCAGCGATAAGCGTTTCGAGTTTGTCTTTGGTGTCGTCCTCGAGCTCCGAAATCAACGCAGTTTCAAAGCCGTATTCCGGAATTCCGAATCCTGGTTCGTACATAACCGGCAACGCAGTCACCTTTAGTACGAGCACTTCCCCTTCGGCCATTTTTGCCAGCGCAGCGGCGAAACGAAACGCCTCCCGTGACGGTGCCGAAAAATCGCAAGGCAGCAATATTCTTTTCATAATTATCAGGGCTATGGGCGATCGTTGCACGGTCGTCCGTTGTTCATAGCATAATTTAACAAACCGGGACCGCATGCAGAATGATCGTTCACAAGTGCGGCAATGATCGTTGTCACCCGTCCGGTGACGGGATGCCGGACACGTGGGGTCGCCTTTCATCCTGACTATAATCACCAACCGCACTGAGTCTGCTCATCGAATCAGACAGACGCCTTTTTTAGATTTGATCAGGTCAACAAAGCATATATGAAAATCAACTACCAGAAAATATACGAACAGCTCGGATATCTCTTCTACGCGCTGGCGTCTGCGGACAAACATCTGCGGCGACGTGAATATGAAATACTGAAGAAGGATATCGAACGCGAATGGATTCCGCTGGAAAGTTCGACGGACGAGTTCGGTACCGATGCTGCCAACTACATCTACTTCACGTATGACAGCCTGATGGACCAGGACTTTCCACCGATGGAGGCGTTCAAAAGTTTCCAGCAATACTTTCAGGAGCATGCCGCCGCGTTGGACGAAGCAATCCGCGACCGGATAAAGACCACGGCCCTTCATATGGCGCGTGCTTTTCCGCACCGGAACAAGACTGAGGAGTATATCATCAAGGAGCTAAACAAGATGCTCCATTCGCCAGGCCGATCAAGAGAAACCATAAAGTAAACAAAATGAATAGTGAAGAAGACATAACAGAACGACTTGCAGGGGTAACAGGATTCCCTTGTATTTCCCTGATCATACCTACGGATGATCAACGGTACAGGGATGAAATTTTAATTCATGAAGTGGATGGACTACTCACAAAAATGCAGTTGTCGGAACCTTGCATACGAAACGTACACGACAGGCTGGCTTCAGCGCTGAAAGATGCCCGCGGTGAAGGTCTGTCTCTGGGAATCTATCTTACTCCTGAGTTCAGCTACCACGTTTCGTTTCCGTTTCGTGCCGGATTGAAAATTACGATCGATAAAATGTTTGAAAAAGCCGAGCTGGATCATCTCGCACAAATTCCGGCCGGTGTTGTGCAGTAGTGCCTGAAGGGTATTCAAAAAGACAACAAACAAAGGAGGTTATATGGCAATGGACTTTAACAAGTATGCGGCAAAGGGAAATGAATTTCTGAATCGTCTCTCGGAGAGCCTTGGCGAAGAAGCCAACCGCGACCATGCCGCGCGGGTATTGCGAAGCACGTTGCACGTCATTCGCGATCATATCACCGTCGAGGAATCGATCCAGTTTCTTGCGCAGCTTCCCATGATCCTGAAAGGCGTTTATGTAGACGGATGGAGCACGTCGAATATGAACAGCAAGATCAAAACAATTGACGACTTCGCCGCAGAAGTCATTGGCCGGGACGGGAACTCGGCATGGCGTGACTTCAGCAACCGCGAGGAAGTTATCCGCGACATCCGTAAAGTGATTGAGACGTTAGCCGCATATGTATCGACAGGCGAACTGGAAGATGTATTCAGCGTCCTCCCGAAAGAGGTTCAGCGGACATTCCAGTTATGGTTGCGGCAGCATAATGCAGGAGTTCCGAAACATGTATGAAACTAAATAACAAAAGGCGGATTGAAACTCCGCCTTTTGGAGAGGCATTAGCAAACGACGTGTTTGCTAATGCCTCTCATTAATTCCACAATGGCGTTGAACGTTCCAGGGGAACTGTTCAACAGAACCTGGCATAACCTAATCCTAAACCGGCCAGATTTCCTGCCCATGAAACTTGTGTAAAAGAAGCGAAGGTGACTCGTTCCGCCTATGACAATCGTCGGCTTGTAATATGATTATTGTTCAGCTTCTGGCGGCATAAAAAAATACGAGGCGGATTCCGCATTCGTATGCACCAA